>CAIYXE010000380.1 GCA_903930095.1 uncultured Hyphomicrobiales bacterium | reverse complement strand
GCGCGGACGGGTGCTGGCTTTGGCGCCTCCACCTCGCGCGGGCGGCGCTCGGCATTGGCCGTCTCGAACTGCAGCCCGAATTGCACGGCCGGATCGAGGAACCCCTTCACCGCATCGAACGGAATGACCAGGTGCTCTGGCACGTTGTCGAAGGAGAGCTCCACCTCGAACCGGTCTTCCGTGACGCGCAGGTTCCAGTACTGGTGCTGCAGCACGATGGTCATCTCGCGCGGGTAGCGCTGGGTGATTTTTTCGGACAGCAGCACCCCGGGGTGGCGGGTATTGAAGGCGATATAGAAATGATGCTCGCCGGGCAGACCAGAGGTCTCGGCAATGCGGAGTGCCTCCCGCACCACGCCCTTCAGAGCGTTCTGGGCGAGCAGGTCATAGCGCATCAAGTCTTCTGGCATGCCGAATCCGGGTTTTTCTCGGTTGAAGAAATCGCGCGTACCATAGCCAGCGGCCGGAGGCAAAGTCACCCCCTGTTTTAGGGCGGTCTGGGGCAGGCCCGGAATGGGGAAGTGCCGGCTTCTGTTGCCAGGTGCCGGCGAACCCCGCCTTGAACGGCTAAGCCCAAGGACTTTGATTTCGGTGCTCAGGCTGCGTTAAGCAGCCACTGCGACCGGAGCATAGTTGTCGTTGGCAACTATATGTTTAGCCCGATAACGTCGGTACCATCACGGGCAAAAAGCAACCCTTTACACCCTCGTCGATCCTGGTTCGCCCCCATCACGGGCTGCCGGGTTTGCGGCAGTCGGTGGTGGAGGCGCCGGGTACTGCCCCCGGGTCCGAAAGGTTTATTACGATCACCGTTTATCGCCATAGTCATGCCTTGTGGGCGTGACGGATGGAATATAGGAAGCCTTACCCGGGAAGGAAAGGGAAACTTCGGGCTTTCCAACCAGGGCTTTATCTCGCCAGCCGGAATCGTCTAACGTGTGCCCCCATGAAACAGTATCACGACCTGATGCGGCATGTGCGTGCGCATGGCCACCGCAAGGATGACCGGACGGGCACCGGCACGCTCTCCGTCTTCGGCTGGCAGATGCGCTTCGACCTCGCCCACGGCTTCCCGCTGGTGACGACCAAGAAGCTGCACCTCCGCTCGATCATCCATGAACTCCTGTGGTTCATCCGCGGCGAGACCAACATCGCCTACCTGCGCGACAACAAGGTCACGATCTGGGACGAGTGGGCGGATGCGAACGGTGAGCTGGGGCCGGTCTATGGCGCTCAGTGGCGCTCCTGGCCCGCGCGTGACGGCTCGGCCATCGACCAGCTCTCGGACGTGATCGCGCGGATCCGCAAGAGCCCGGATTCCCGCCGGCTGATCGTCACCGCCTGGAACCCGGCGGACGTGGACCGCATGGCGCTTCCGCCATGCCATTGCCTGTTCCAGTTCTATGTGGCCGGCGGAAAGCTGTCCTGCCAGCTCTACCAGCGCTCGGCGGACATCTTCCTGGGCGTTCCCTTCAACATCGCGTCCTATGCGCTGCTCACCCACATGGTGGCGGAGGTGACGGGCCTGAAGCCCGGCGAATTCATCCACACGCTGGGTGATGCGCATCTCTACCTCAACCACCTCGACCAGGCGGACGAGCAGCTGAAGCGCGAACTCCTGCCGCTGCCGCGCCTCATCTTCAGGCGGCAGGTCAAGGAGATCACCGACTTCCGCTTTGAGGATGTCGAGATCGCGGGATATCAGTCGCACCCCCACATCGCCGCGCCGGTCGCAGTATGAGCGCAGGCGGGGAGGATTTCGCGGGCGGGCTGTTCCGCAGGCTCTACCGGCCCGTCAATCCGGCAGGCCTTGCCTTCTCGCTGGCGGCCGCCGTGAGCCTCATCCTGCTCTACATGTTCCTGCAGTCGGCCCTCGCCATGGCCGTGCTGGCGAGGTTCTTCGGCGGCGAGGCCACCGACCTGCGCAGCATCGTGAAGGCCGGGCTGATCGTGATCTTTCCAGCCTCGCTCGTCGTGGCGGCGGCAGCCTGGTGGCTGGCCGGGCTGCGCGGCGGCAACCAGCGGCAGGTGCTGAGCCTGCACCGCCCCAGGCTTACGCTCTCGGGCTGGCTCATGCTCGTCGGCGGCTTCATGCTGGCAATGTATGCGGCCATCATGCTGCTGGTGCTGGCGCTCGGAATCGACCTCGCACAGTACACGCCGGGGCCTGACGGGCAGTCGCCCGGCACGGGGTCGGCCGGCCTCGTCAAGGAGGCGATGTTCGACATCGCCAACGAACCGCTTCTGTTCCTGCTCGTCTTTCCCTCAATCGCCATCGGTGCGCCGCTGGCGGAGGAGTTGATCTTCCGCGGCCAGCTGTTCGCCGCCCTGTCGCAGACGCGGCTCGGCATTGCCGGCACCACCGTGGTCACCGCCGCGGGCTGGGCGCTGCTTCACGCGTCCGAGCCGTGGCTCTCGATCGGGCTCATCTTCATCATGGGGCTGGTCTTCGGCTGGATGGTCTACCGCTTCGGCAGCCTGTGGGTGCCGATCGTATGCCACGGCGCCTGGAACGGCATTTACGCGCTCATCGTTTTCAGCGGGCAGGGGGCTGCCCTGTGATGCCGGAGATCAGGCAGGCCAAGCCGGGTGAGGAGGCGCTGGTCCTCGGCTTCATCCGCAAGCTGGCGGATTACGAGAAGCTGCTCCACGAGGTGTCAGCCACCGAGGACGATATCCGCGAGGCGCTGTTCGGCGCGCACCCGCGCTGCCACTGCGAGCTTGCCTTCTGGGAGGGAGAGCCCGCGGGCTTCGCCCTGTGGTTCTACAATTTCTCGACCTTTGCCGGAAAGGCCGGGATCTATCTGGAGGATCTCTACGTCGAGCCGCAGCTTCGGGGCAGGGGCATCGGCAAGGCGCTGCTCAGGCACCTCGCGAAGCGCTGCGTGGCGGAAGGCCTGCCGCGGCTGCAGTGGTGGGTGCTGGACTGGAACCAGCCCGCCATCGACGCCTATGAGGCGATGGGTGCGAAGCCCATGGCGGAGTGGACGGTCTATCGCGTCTCGGGCGCAGAACTTGCGGTGCTGGCGGCATGAACATCTCGGTGCGCGCGGCTGTGGCGGGTGATGGCCATATTCTCCATGCCATGGTGCGCGAGCTTGCGCTGAACCATGGCCACGCCGCGGACTTCACGGCGGTGCCCGCGGACTATGAGCGCTTCCTCGCCGACCCGCAGGCCATCAATGGGGCGATCATCGCCTTCTGGCGGGGCGAGGCCGCGGGCTGCGCCATCTGGCAGCGGAGCTATTCCACTTACCGCGGCCGCGAGACTCTCTACCTCGAGGATCTCTCCGTGCTGCCCGGCTTCCGCCGGCGGGGCCTCGGGCGGGAACTCATGAGGGCCGTCGCGCGTCTGGCTCTTTTCCGCGATTGCGCGGCGGTCAGCTGGCTGATGATGTCGTGGAACGAAGAGGCGCGCCGCCTCTATTCCGCGGCAGGCGCCGAGATCGAGGAGGGGAATTGCATGTGCCGGCTCTCGGGCAATGCGCTTGAAAGGCTGGGATCATGATCTCCTTCGTCGTCGCCGTCTCCAGAAATGGCGTCATCGGGCGGGAGGGTGGCCTGCCCTGGCACATCTCCTCCGACCTGAAGCGCTTCAAGGAGATCACCATGGGAAAGCCCGTCATCATGGGCCGCAAGACCTGGGAGAGCCTGCCGAGAAAGCCTTTGCCGGGCCGCCGCAACATCGTCATTACCCGCCAGCAGGGCTTCCGCGCCGAAGGGGCTGAGGTCGCGGCGACGCCCGAGGAGGCCTTGCGCCTCGCGGGCGGCGCGCCCGAAATCGCGGTGATCGGCGGCGGCGAGGTCTACCGCCTGTTCTGGCCCATGGTCGACCGGCTCTACCTCACCGAAGTGGACCTCGATGTCGAGGGCGACACGCATGTCCCGGCCCCCGATCCTTCGGAATGGCGCGAGGTGGCCCGCGAGATTCATCCGAAGGGCGAGCGCGATTCCGCCTCCTTCACCTT
>CAIYXE010000379.1 GCA_903930095.1 uncultured Hyphomicrobiales bacterium | reverse complement strand
CGGCACGCGCTCAGCCAGCACTGGCCAGATGCGCTCCTCGAACCAGGCATGGTCGACCTCCCAGTCGCAAACGGCGGGCTCCTCATGCTCCTCCGGCGAGAGACCGGTCAGGAAGTTGCGGCCTTCGGGGCGGAAATAGACACCACCCGGCAGGACGGTGAGGGGAGCCTTGCGCAGCGCCTCCGGGGCCGCCGGACAATCAAGGACATAGACGTAACGCTTGCGGGGGCCCACGGGCAGGCTGATGCCCGCCAGGCTCGCTAGCTGCCCGGCACCCGTGCCGGCGGCATTGACCAGCGTACCGCAGCGGGCCTGTTCGCCCGAGGCGAGCGCCACGCCCGTGACGCGATTGTCCTTCACCGTCAAACCCGTGACGTCGCCCGCAACCAGCTCCACCCCTTGCGCCACCGCCGCCTTGCGGAACAGGGCAGCCAGCATGTAGGGGTCGACCCAGCCCTCGTTCGACAGGCCGAAGCAGCCAGCCGCAATCCCGTCCGCCACCAGCCACGGAAAGCGGGCGGAGAGGTCAGCGCCGCGCAGCAGCACATTGTCTGCGCCGTTGGCGGTCTGCAGGACGTGGTTCTCCTCCAGAATGGCGAGGCCGTCATCCGAGGCGCAGATGAGATAGCCCTGCTCCTTGAAGCCCACGTCAGCATCCGGCCCGAATTCCTGCTTCAGGTTCTTGACGAGGCGGATGCCGAAGGTTGAGAGCGCGATGTTCTCCGGCGTGGAGAATTGCTGGCGCAATCCGCCCGCCGAGCGGGCCGTGCAACCCCACTGCCAGCTCGTGTCCTTCTCGACGATGGCGATGGAGCCGGTGAAGCCGTGCTTTTTCAGGTAATAGGCGCTGGCGCTGCCGACCACGCCGCCGCCGACAATCAGGACATCATAGGATTTCATGGGCCGGACATTGCCCAATGGGCCGCGGCCGGGCAAGGCCCCGTGCCATGCGGCTCATCCGAAGTGGGCTTCCATTCGCGCATGGCGGCGTTTATCGTTGCACTGCAACAACTACCGGATGAATCATGACTTTGCGAGCCAGACGCAGCGTTCTCTACATGCCCGGCGCCAATGAAAGGGCGCTCGAGAAGGCCAGGACGCTCGCGTCCGACGCACTCATTCTCGACCTCGAGGATTCGGTAGCACCCGATGCCAAGGCCGATGCCCGCGCCAAGGTGGCATCCGCCGTCAGGGCCGGTGGCTATGGCCGGCGCGAGGTGGTGGTGCGCATCAATGGTCTCGACACGCCCTGGGGCGTGGAAGACCTGAAAATGGCGGCCGAGGTGAACCCGGATGCCATCCTGGTGCCTAAGGTGGCGCGGCCCGGCGACATCGTGAACGTCTCCAAGATCCATGCCGGCATGGGTGGCGCGGACGCCACGCGCATGTGGGCGATGATGGAAACGCCCATGGCCATCTTCAACGTGCGCGAGATCGCCTCGGTGCACCAGGTGGCCAGGCTCTCCTGCCTGGTGCTGGGCACCAACGACCTGCTGAAGGAGTCGCGCGCGCTGGCAACCGGCGGGCGTTTCGCCATCCTGCCCTGGCTGTCGATGACGCTGCTCGCCGCGCGCACCTATGGCCTCGACGTGATCGACGGCGTCTACAACGACTTCCGCGACGAGCAGGGCTTCCGGGCGGAATGCGAGCAGGGCCGCACGCTGGGCATGGACGGCAAGACGCTGATCCACCCCGGGCAGATTGCCGTGTGCAATGAACTCTTCTCGCCAGCACCCGAGGAAGTGGCCTGGTCGCGCAGGATCATCGCGGCCTTCAGGCTGCCGGAGAATGCCGCGAAGGGCGTCATCACCATCGATGGCAAGATGGTGGAGCGGCTTCACCTTGCCATGGCGGAACGCGTGGCGGCGATTGCGGAGGCGATCTCGTGAGCGTCAAGACCAATCCCGGCAACTATTTCGAGGACTTCCGCCTCGGGCAGACGATCCGCCACGCAACACCGCGCACGGTGACGGCGGGCGACCAGGCGCTCTACACCGCGCTTTATGGCTCGCGCTTCGCGGTGCAGTCCTCCGATGCATTTGCACAAGGGGCCGGATACCCCCGCGCCCCCATCGACGGCCTGCTCACCTTCCACATCGTATTCGGCAAGACGGTGCCGGACATCTCCCTCAATGCAGTGGCCAATCTCGGTTATGCGGAGTGCCGGTTCCTCGCGCCAGCCTATCCGGGCGACACGCTCTCGACCGTATCCGAGGTCATCGGCCTCAAGGAAAACTCCAATGGCAAGACGGGCACCGTCTATGTGCGCTCGGTGGGAAGGAACCAGCGCGGCGAAGAGGTGCTCTCCTATGTGCGCTGGGTGATGGTGAGAAAGCGCGACGAGACGAAGCCCGCGCCGCCCGCACATGTGCCGGACCTGATGAAGCGGGTGGATCCCTCCTTGCTTGGCGCGTCATGCCCGGTGATCGATGCTGCGGCGTGGGACGATGGGCTCTCGGGCTCGCCTCACCGCTTCGGCAGCTATGCCGCGGGCGAGAAGATCGACCATGTCGACGGCATGACGGTGGAGGAGGCCGAGCACATGCTGGCCACACGCCTTTACCAGAACACCGCCAAGGTGCATTTCAACCAGCATTCGGAAGCGCAGGGGCGCTTCGGGCGGCGGCTGATCTATGGCGGACACGTCATTTCGCTGGCGCGCGCCTTGAGCTTCAACGGGCTGGCCAATGCCTTCCACGTCGCCGCCATCAACGGCGGGCGTCATGTGGCGCCACTGTTTGCGGGTGGAACGGTCTTTGCGTGGTCGGAGATCCTGGAAACAGCAGATGTTGCAGGCCGCAGCGACGTGGGCGCACTCCGGATCATGACGCGGGCGACGCGCGATCTTCCGTGTACGGCGTTTCCGGTGGAGGATGGAACGGCTGAGACACCGGGGGTGATTCTGGAGCTTGATTACTGGGTGCTGATGGTGCGGTGAGACTCACCCTGCCCTCTCCCCCTCACGAGGGGAGAGGAATGAGCAAGGGCGCGCCGCCTTCACAGCATCAGGCGCTTCTCCGCCATCGGGAATTCCCGCGCCATGGATGTCACCGGATGAGACGCACGCTCCGGCAGCGTGATCTTCTGTGCATGGCCCGTCTTGGCTGATTCCTCGATCGCGCGCATGATGGCGACGTCGGCCAGGCCGTCGCCGCCGTCGGGCTCGGGTCTCACGCCGTTGAGGATG
>CAIYXE010000378.1 GCA_903930095.1 uncultured Hyphomicrobiales bacterium | reverse complement strand
GCCAGCGATAGAAGCCGCCGGCTCTGATTGTTGTTTCGAGACTGCTTCGCCAATCGGCGAAGTTCACGTGCCGAAAAATCTGTCCGTAAGGGTACTGCTGGTGGCATGGCGCGAATCCTACTCGCGCCCAGTGAATCAGAACTCCAACTTCAGGGGAATCCCCCGTGAGTCAGGCCCAGAAGCCTTTAGTATAAATCGCCACGCGAAAGCTTCGCGGCTAGGTATTGTAGCACACTGGTCCCTACCGCCGATCAAATCCGGTCACGGTGATGATGGAGTGCTCCGAGCAATGGGACGGGTTGGTGGCGCAGGACGATGATTTCCGTTTGCAGATCAGCCCGTGATCGGAAGAAATCTGCAATCGCGCTCCAGATCAGTCTGAGAATGTCGACCATGCCACAAAACATCGCCAAATGTCGGCCCTTTGGCGAGTCAGATTCGATTTGCGGGTAGGCGCACCCTACACACCCCGGACCAACGGAAAGGCGGAACGCTTCATCCAGACCGCTCTGCGCGAATGGGCCTACGCCAGGACCTATGCAGACTCCCGCGAACGCTCCTCAGAGCTGCCCATCTGGCTTCACCGATACAATTGGCACAGACCCCACGGCAGCCTAAACTCGCGGCCACCCGTCAGCCGACTCCCCTTGTCGCAGGACAACCTGTTGAGGTTCCACAGCTAGCCATACCCGACCCCGCTGGCGCGCGAAAAGACAAAGTCGGCGAAGCTCACGAGCGCGCACAAGGATGACGGGCCCAAGTTCAGGAAGAGCCAACCATGACCCAGATGCAGGCTGCATTCCAATAGCCTGCCTATGTATGTCTGATCGGCACAACTAGGCTGGGCGCGGTGCTGAGAACTGCTCAGTTCTTGACTGACAACAGCCTTCGGATTTCCGGTCTCACCGCCATGTTCTGACTGGCCCGTAGCTTTGCACGGAAATCGCGCGGCGTCTGACCGAACTGCTTATGGAACGCGCGTGAAAACACGGAGGGGTAGGAAAACCCACATGCCATGGCAACATCCCTTACGGATTTCTCCTCGTAGAACAGAAAATTCCTGGCCGCCTGCAAACGGACCCGCAGGTAAAGCCGCATGGGAGATTCCCCAAAAACGCGTTTGCACACAAAGGAAAGGGTGCGCGACGGAATTCCGGCAGCATCCGCCAATTCCTGAAGGTTCAACGGAAAGTCGAGATGATTCTCCATTAGCCTTACAACCCTGCCGGCCAGCGGTGGACGTTTGGACTCAAGAAGCCCGTCACTGCGCTGCTCCATATCGCCGTTTCTTCGCGTATGCACGAGGGCATTGGCCACTTCGCTCGCGAGCGCCTCCCCTTTGAAGTGGGAGATCAGATCGAGAATCATGTCAAGCGTTGCAACGCCGCCCGCGCAGTGAACGCGTTTCTCTTGCCGCAGGAAGATCCCGTTCATCAGGTTGGCAGCCAGGAATTTCTCAGCAAAGGTAGGTACGGCTTCCCAATGCAGTACGACGTCCGGCATCCCTTCCGTAGCAATCAGACCCGCCTGGGCCAAGGCGAAGGCTCCCGTATCGACAGCCCCCATGATGGCTCCGAACCTCGCTGCCGCCCGCAGTGCAGAAAGCAACTTGGGCGAATTATGCTGTGTCGGAAGGTTGCCTTCGAAAACAAGGTAAACCTGCCCCCGTGGCATATCCTGTAGCGCGTAGTCAGTGCTAAGCCACATGCTGTTGCTTGCGCGCACCGGCTTGCCTGTCTCGGAAACAAAAGACCACGAGAATACCGTTCGCCCGGAGTTCTGATTGGCGATCCTTAGAGCATCGCTCGCAAGGATGAGCCCATTCAGCGGAAACTCCGGCTGCAGGATGAAGTTGAAGTGCGGAACGAGACGATCAGACGGCTTTCGGGTCATTTGCAACAACTCATAGGCTGTTTGCCAGATTTGCTACGTTAATTGCCGGATCTGTCAATATCTTCTTCGGGCAGGATGCAATCCTTTTGTGACGGAGGAAGTCCTCCTGCCATTTATCCATAAGTCTGCGCCTGACCGATGGACAGGCCGTGCCATCGTTGCGCGGCTGGCTGGAAATTTATGCGCGCGAAGGAGTGAAACGACGTGTCTACCGATCATCTCAAGAAATTGCTGGAGGGATGTTACGTCACGATTCCCACACCTTTTGCCGACACCGAGGGCATGCCGATCAACGAGGCGGCCCTGCGGGCCTATCTGCGGTTCCTCATCGACTCCGGCCTCAACGCCGACAACGCGACCTTCCTCGCCGGAGGCGCGGCGGGCGATTTCTCGACCATGAGTTTCGATGAGCGCTGCCAGGTTGCCGAGATCGTGATCGGCGAAGTCGCCGGCCGGGTCCCGGTCGCCATGGGTGCCCAGACCACCAGCACGCTGGAACTGAAGCGCCTTGCGAAGGCCGCACGCAGGCTGGGCGCAAGCTTCATTCAGGTGTCCTGCCCCTTCTACTTCACGCATACGGAGGGTGATTTCGAGGAATACGTCCGCGCCGCGGCGGAGGCCGAACCCGAGCTTGGAATCATCGTCTACAACACGTTCTGGACCAGCCAGAACCTGTCCTTCGGCATGATCGAGCGGCTCGCCGGAATTCCCAACATCGTGGGCCTCAAATGGGCAACGCCCCGCACCGACGCCATGGAGTTTGAAGACGTAGTCTCGCATTTTTCGGACCGTTTCACGATCATCGACAACAATCTCTTATTTGCGCACTCCGCCATGCCGGCCCTGGGCGCACGTGCCTTCGAGGTGCACAACTGCAACTTCTGGCCCGAATGGGGCATTAAGCTGGTCAATGAGGTCCGCAGCGGCAACTACACCGAAATCGCACGCATGCTGGTGCAGGAGGCGATGCCATTCTACAAGCTGTGGGTCGAGATCGAGAAGAGCTACACGAGCGGCGATGGTTATCTGGACAAGCTCTGCATGGAGCTTGTCGGGCTGCCCTCCAGCCGCTGCCGCCCGCCCACGCGCGACATCAGGGACATCTACCGCGAAAAGACCCGCGAGATGCTGATCCGGATCGGCGCCCCCCGCGTCATCCCATGACCGGCTCACGTTCAATAACGAGAAGGCACGAGAGAGAGTGCCCGCGGCTTAACCGGCATCCATTGGCTGCCGAAACACCATCAACGAGGGAGATTACACCATGAAGACTCTTGGAAAGCTACTTGGCGCAGCGGCGATCATGGCCATGGTGGGCATGACGTCGTCGGCAAAGGCCGAGGACGACGTCCGCCTTCGCCTGAACTGGATGTACTATGGCTCGCATGCCGGCTTTGCCCTCGGCAAGGACAAGGGATACTACAAGGAAGCGGGCATAAACCTCGACATCCGCTCCGGCAACGGCTCGGGCTCGGCGCACCGCCTGGTGGCCAACGGCGACAGCACGTTCTCTTACGGCTCCTGCGGTTCGATGACGAAGCTCGCCTCCGAAGGCGCGCCGCTCATCTCCGTGATGGTGATCGACGCCATGGGAACCGAGGCGATCCTCCTTCACCCCGAATCGGGGGTGAAGGACATCAAGGACCTGAAGGGCAAGACGCTGCTCACCACCGCCAACGCCGGCGTGAACACCTTCTTTCCCATCGTTCTCGCCAATGCCGGCCTGACCGAGGCCGACGTCAAAATCACCAATGTGGCGGACGGCGCCCTGGTGTCGAGCTATCTGCAGAGAGCAGGCGACTCCGTTGGCATTCTCGGCGGACTCGATGACAAGCCGGCGGAGATCAAGGCGAATGGTGGTGCCGAACCCATCGCATTTCCCTATTCGAGCTATGGCGTGAACCAGGTCGGCTACTGCATCGTCGCTACCAAGGACACGGTCGAGAAGAATCCGGACCTCGTGAAGCGGTTTGTGCAGGCGACGATCAAGTCCTACCAGGAGGCCGAGAAGAACCCGGAGGCCGCCGTGGCTGCCATGGCCGACATCGTCGGCGGCACCATGAATGAAGACGCAGGCAAGGCACAGGCGCTCGAAGTGCTGAAGGTGACGCTTGGGGTTCTTTATTCCGGCGCCAACAAGGACAAGGTGCTTGGCCTGAATGTTGACTCCGATTGGGCAGACATGGTCGATCTCATGAAGAAGTACAGCGGTCTCGACGCCCAATCTGATCCGAAGTCCTTCTACACAAACGCGTTCATCAAGTAAGTACCTGCAGGCATGGGGAGGCAGTTGCTCTGCCTCCCCACACTGCGGACGGAAATCGAATGTCCAGCCTGATATCCATCAGACAAGTGAGCAAGACCTTTGGGAAAGGCCCCAGCGAGGTGCATGCCTTCGGCCCGGTCGATCTCGACGTCGAAGAGGGCCAGTTCGTCTCGCTCCTTGGCCCTTCGGGATGCGGCAAGTCCACGCTGATGCTGATGCTTGCCGGGCTTCTCGACGTGAGCACCGGGCAGATCAGCATCAACGGCAGGCCCGTCGTCTCGCCGCAGACGGACATTGGCATTATGTTCCAGGACAACACGCTGGTCCCCTGGCGCAGCGTGCGCGGCAATGTCGAACTCCAGTTGGAAATGCGCCGACTCGATCCGAAAGCTCATCAGGACCGGGTGATGTATCTGTTGAACCAGGTTCGCCTCGCCGACTTCGCGGACCGCTTTCCGCATGAGTTGTCAGGCGGCATGCAGCAGCGCGCCGCGTTCTGCCAGGCGATGGTCCATGAGCCTCAGATTATGCTGCTGGACGAGCCCTTGGGAAAACTTGACGCGATGACGCGCGAGAGCATCAGGAGCGATCTTCAGAAACTCTGGATGACCAAGCGTCCGACCGTCCTGTTTGTCACCCACTCGATCGAGGAGGCAGTCCAGCTCTCCTCACGCGTTGCGGTAATCACGCCTCGCCCTGGCCGCATCGACCGCCTTATCGATATCGACCTGCCCTTCCCGCGCGACCTCGCGGTCAAGAATTCACCCGAATTCGTCACGCATGTGCGCGACATACAGGAGATTTTCCGTGGCTACGGCGTCATCTGACAAAGCAAGCCTGAAATCCCGGATCCTGGCGCTGGTCGATCAGTCCTGGATGTTCGTCGCATTTTTCATCGGCTTCTTCCTCGTGTGGGAGTATTCGATCCCGCTGTTCGACATTCCGAAATATATCCTGACGCCGCCAAGCGACGTGGTGCGCAATGGCTGGGCGGACCTGCCCAGGCTTCTCTATTATAGCTACATCACGGGCGTCGAAACGCTTCTGGGCTACGTCGCCGCCGTCGTGATTGCGCTCCCCCTCGGGCTTGCGATCGCCTTCTCAAGTGTTTTGCGCAGGACGATCTATCCATTCTTCGTGTGTCTGGAGATGACGCCGAAGATCGCCTTTGCGCCGCTATTCATATCGTGGCTAGGCTTCGGCTTGCTGCCCAAAGTGATCATCGTGTTTCTCGTCTGCTTCTTCCCCATCGTTCTGAACGCCATTCTGGCCTTCAACTCACTGAGCGAAGAGTTGACACGCTTCTGCCGCTCGACCGGCGCTGGGGTCTGGCGCACATTCTTCAAGGTCCGCCTGCCCGCCGCCATGCCGCAATGTTTCGTGGGTTTCAAGTATGCGGCGATCAACGCCACGGTCGGGGCGGCCATCGCCGAATTCATCGGCTCTGATCAAGGACTAGGCTTCTACATCCAGATCGTCACTGGCAATATGCGGCCGGATCTGGCCTTTGCAGGAATCTTCTTCCTGACCATTCTCGGGCTCTTGTTGTTCGGCGCGGTAACCCTTGCCGAACGCCTGTTGATCCCCTGGCACATCTCCGTCCGCAGGTCGCAAGCGTCATGAATATCTTCCTCTGTCTGAGCCTTACGGATGTTCAGCGCGCCCGCCTTGGACAAGCATTCCCGGATGATGACATCTCGTACTTCCCTAATCCCGAGGAGGGTGCCGGGGCGCGGGATGCATTCACTGCAAGCGAGGTCGTGTTCGGCAATCCCCCGGCGCATTGGCTCAACGATGATCGTCTCCCGTCCTGGATACAACTCGAATCGGTCGGCTTCGGCGAGTATCTTGGTGTCGGACAGGCGGCCCACCCCCAGTTCCCCCGTGTGACCAACCTTGCCGGTTTCTTTACCGAGCCCGTCGCGCAATCCATTCTTGCGGGCGTTCTCGCTCATTATCGGGGCCTTGATCGCCTGCAGGCCCTTCAGCACACCGGAAAATGGGTGGGCGAAGAACTCCGGCCGCAACTTCGCCTGCTCGCGAATGCCGAGGTCGTCATGATCGGGAAGGGCCACATCAACAACCGGGTAGCTCAACTCCTATCACCTTTCGGGTGTCTCATTACCCAGTTCGGACGCGATTTTGTCGAGGCCGATCTGGACAGCGCCCTGCGCAATAGCGACGTCGTCATCTGCTGCGCGCCCCATACGCCTGAGAGCCAGGGGCTCTTTGACTCACCCCGGTTTGCACTGCTTAAACCACAGGCCCTGTTCCTCAATTTCGGCCGAGGCTCCCTGATCGATGAAGACGCACTTGCCGACGCCCTTGCCAGCGGACGGCTGAGTGGGGCAGTCATCGACGTCACCGCGGATGAACCCCTGCCCCCCGGCCACCGTTTTTGGACGACACCGCATCTGACGCTTACCCAGCACACCGCGGGCGGCTTTGGCAACGAGGTTGACGGCAAGATTGATCTGTTTCTCACCAACCTCGCTCACTACCGGGGCAACGAGCCGCTGCGCAATCTGGTCGACTTCACGAGGGGATACTGATGCCGCGAATCGCGAACATCCGCTGCCTGCTCCTTAGCTCGGCCTATGCCGACGCCGACGATCCGGAGATCAAGGAGTGCTTTCCTAACGGGCCAAAGCGCACGATCGGAATGGTCGAGGTCACGCTCGACAACGGCGTGACCGGGCTCGGCGAAGGATATCTGGCGGTGTTCGCTCCGCTGGTATTCAAGTCGATCGTGGAACTCTGCACACCTCAGGTGCTGGGCAAGGATGGTTTCGACATCGACAGGCGAGTGAAGGATCTCCGCAGCTTGTGCGATTACTGGTCGCTCCAGGGCGCGGCGCGGCATGTTATCAGTGCCTTCGAGATCGCGCTGCAGGATGCCAGAGGCAAGAGCTTGGGACAACCGGTCTATAACCTGCTCGGCGGCGCGCGCGCCGGTAGCATCCAGATCTACGGCAGCGGTGGCTGCTGCGATGCAAAGGAACAGTTCCGCCGCGAGCTCGACCTCCTTCAGTCCAAGGGTATCACACTCTACAAGATCCGCTCGGTGAAGCGGGACATCTACCGCACCGCATGGATTCTCGAGGAGGCGGCAAGGCGGGGCATCACGATCGGCATCGACATGTGCCAGAACCTCGCCGACCCACCGCAGGCCGTAGATGACGTTGTGGAATTCGTTGATGCTGTTCGCCGCGTCAGCAAGCAACCCATCCTCTTCCTCGAGGAGGCGATCGGCCCCGATGCGCCTGAAGGATTCAAGCAGTTGCGGAAGCGGATCGACATACCGGTCTATGGCGGTGAGATTATTACTACCCCGAAGGAGATGATCACGCGCATGCGGGATGGCGTCTATGACGGCGTGCAGCCGGATGCCTCGGTCATGGGTG
Organism: uncultured Hyphomicrobiales bacterium; assembly: GCA_903930095.1. Taxonomy (GTDB): domain Bacteria; phylum Pseudomonadota; class Alphaproteobacteria; order Rhizobiales; family Aestuariivirgaceae; genus Aestuariivirga. The sequence goes on along the minus strand of CAIYXE010000378.1, from coordinate 3,530 downwards.
GCATCTCCGCAGTGATGGAGATCTTCGCAGCCTCGAGGGAGACAGGGACCCGCGTCGTCGTTCATGCGTGGGGTGGTGCTGCGGCCATCATGGCAAGTTATCATGCGGCCTTTGCTGCGGACGGTGACCTGGTCGAGTATCCGATGCTTGATTTCCCGCTTGGAGCCGAGATGATCGGCGATCAGGGGCAGATCATTAATGGACGTCTCATCCGGCCGACCGCACCGGGGATTGGGGTTACACTCACGCCCGAGATGGAAGCACGCTATCCATTCGACCCCGCAGCCGTCTATAGTTGCGCGCTCATCGACTTTGGTCCGCCGCCGGATGAGTACTGGCGAACCTGACACTTTGGGATCACGGAATGGCGCTTGCTCCCGCTTTGGTGTGAAACAATTCGCTCGTTTCCGGAAACGACTTTCCACACCGTTCGGGTAATGATCTCAAGGAGGACCCGGACCCGATAAGCGCGGTGACCGCGGGAGACGCCACCCAGCGAGGTGGATCGAGCGCGGCGGCGGGGATGGCGGCGAACCCGCCCGGAGCCCATCAGGTCGGCTTGAGGGAATCGCCGGCCGGGCATGGCCGGACATCCGGTCATGTCATCCGAGGGCGTGCCTACGCCCCTGACGGCACGCCGAACCCATTCCACGGCCAGCCGATGTTCAGATTGACCGCCGCAATCCCTTCCGCCGTGCTGGCAGCTTCGATTGCCGCCTTGAGCACCGCCTCCCTGTCAAAACACACTCTGGACCGTCTCACCGCCCGCTTCGAGCGCGCGGGCGGAAGTGCCGATGGCAGCGGGCTGGGCCTCGCGATCGTCGCCGCCATCACGGATCGCATCGAAAGCCCTCTTGTTCTGAGATCACCGCGTCCCGGCGCTTCCTCGGGGTTCGAGGCGTTCGTCAGGTTGCCGGTAGGCGATGCCCTTGCTTCGTCGCAGCCAGGCACCTCCACGCGGTGAACACCTGCTTAGCAGGCGAGGCACCTAACGATTTCGTTCTTGAAGATCAGCAGCTTCGCGCTTTGTCGCGCAACACGGCGCAATCGCTCGACATCTCGTCAATGGCCGGGTCGCAATGGACAGCGACAGGTTGGGATTGTAGCCCTCCCGTGGATCGCGCCCCGTCTCGTCCACCTCTCCGGTCTGAGGTGCGATGTGGCCGAACATGCGCCTTGGTTCATGTGCATGGAAATCGTCAGCACGCCGGCGCGGTTAACCTCGCCAGAACGAAAGCGGAACTCGCGTGGAGCAACAAGAACCCACATCCACGATACGCTCTATGTCGCCATGCGTGCGACGGCCGAGGTTCACTGCAACAGGCTAACGCGCTATGCCCCTCCGAGGCTCCGCATGCGAACCTGTTGCTCAATCCAACCAAGTGGTCTTAAATTACTCAAAGGCTCTAAGAGCCCAATAGTTGCTGTATTAAAGTTCGGCGGAAGGACACAAACTTTGCAATTGCCCAGGGCGACTTTTAGATAGGATATCTTGCGATGCACATACTCCATTCCAGAGCAATGCTCAGCCGATTGTTCGCTGCTGCAGTAAGGCAATTCCGCCGGCTCAGGGATTTTTTATTGTCTAACAAGGCTCAACCTCCATCCATGAGGACTTAGTAAACCAATACTGTGGAACTTCGAAGCAAGGTCGCATCACAGATACCAGAGGGATCGGTATGGACAGAAAACTCTTTGACCTGGGCATGATAAAGCGAAGCGAAACGCTGGGGTCAGAGTATGTTGAGAAGAATCTACAATCGGCAGATTCCCTGACGCGACCATTTCAGGAGGCGATGACAGCTTGGTGCTGGGGATTCGGGTGGGGAGACGAAACAATTGACGCCAAAACTCGCTCCATGATGAATCTCGCCCTCTTGGGTGCTCTGGGTAAGATGCACGAATGGGAAATTCACTGCAACGGAGCAATCAGTAATGGCGTTTCTGCTCAGGAGATCAGAGCGATCGTCCATGTCGTCGGCATATACTGCGGCGTGCCGCAGGCGCTCGAATGCTTCAGGGTGGCGCGCAAGGTTCTGACGGAGAGAGGGCTTCTGCCCATCGATGACTCACCCGAATCCTGACCTTGCCGTCGGTCCGCTGGGTCTTTCGGGCTGGAACACACCCGAGCGACGGCGGCAGAGTTTTCAACGGCTGCACCTTCTCAATCGCCGGGGGATGAGCTTGCGCTCTGCCGAAGTCCTGCCGCTCACCCCCGATTTCCAACCGGCATTGGGCGAGACCGGTGAATTGAGGCAGTTGCTTTCCCAGCCGGCCTTTGGCGCCCTCGTCGTCGTGCGCGATGGACGAATTCTCCTCGAAAGCTATGCGCCGGATTTTGGTCCCTCGCAGCTGCACAGCATGCAGTCGATCACGAAGAGCTTCATACACCTGGCAATGGGCCGCCTCATCGTGGAGGGGCGGATCGATCCCAGCCGGCCCATCGCGACCTATGTGCCCGAGGCGGGCTCGGCCTATGCGGATGTCAGTGTTCAGCACGCTCTGGACATGAATGTGCCCAGCAATTTTTCCGACGACTATGAAGCGCCCTATTTCCCCGGCCCTGCACCAGGAGAGCCCGTCGGCTATGGGCGTCAGGAGATCGCCATGGGCTGGCGCCTTCCCCCGAAGGGCGAGCGGGAGTTCGGCATCCGTGAATTCGCCGCGGGGCTTACGGCGCGACTGAGGGCCGGCACCGACGATGAAACGATCTATGCCTCGCCCAACACCGACATGCTGGGCTGGGTCATCGAACGGGCGAGCGGCAGGCTGCTCCTGGATCATGTGGCGGATATCGTGGAGGCCGCGGGGATCGAGGCATCGTTCCATGTCTCCGTCGATTGCTGGGGCGTGCCGGTGCTGAGCGGGGGCGGCGTCATGACGGCGCGGGACCTCGCCCGCTATGGCCTGCTCATCGCCAGGGGTGGGCTCGAATGCTCCACACATGGCCACTCCCCCTTCCTTGCGGATGCGATGAGCGGCGCAGGGACGCGCTATCGGGGCTCACCTCGGCTTCGCTACCGCAATCATCTGCTGAGCAACGGCACCTGGGTGGGGCACCCCGGCTATGCCGGCCAGTTCCTGATGATTGCCCCGGAAAGACGCGCCGTGGCCGCCTTCTACAGCGTCCTGGAAACTGATTACGGAGATCAGGACGGCTATTTTCCAATGATCATCTCAGTCCTTGAGGAACTGCTTGGCGCGATTGAATGAGGTCTGTCGCGCGGCTTGACGAAAACATGTGGGAGCTGTCGGATTTCTGACAATCAGGTTTCGCTTGCCATCTGACTATTCGCGTCAAAGATCGAGTGAAGTACTGGAAGGTCAGGAGACACAAGCATGAAATTCCAACTCGCCATCAATCTCGAGCGCATGGACGACAGCCTCGACATGCGCGATGTCGCGCGCCACACGCTGGAGATGGTGCAGATGGCGGAGGACGGCGGCTTCCACATCGCCTGGTCGGCCGAGCATCACGCGCTGGAAATGACCATCGCGCCCGATCCCTTCCAGATCCTCACCTGGTGGGG
>CAIYXE010000377.1 GCA_903930095.1 uncultured Hyphomicrobiales bacterium | reverse complement strand
GGCCGCAGCATAATTAGCCTGACCTGCCCCGCCAGAGAAACCGATGAGTGATGAGAAAACAGCGATAAAACCTGGCGTGTTGTGTGTGAAGGCCTGCGCCATCCACGTCATGGGATCGAGCTTCGGGGCGACGGCCGCCTCGAAGCTTTCATCCGTCATTGTCGAGAGCGGACCGTTTTCCAGCACGATTGCGGAGTGAATGACACCGGCCAGCGCCCCGTGCCGCGCATGCAGCACGCCGAGCAATTCCAGCATGGCGCCATCATCAGATGCATCGAGCTGCACGTAGCTGGCGTCAGCCCCGATCCGACGCAAATCTGTGACCAGCCGGGTGATGCTGGCATCCTCTTCGCGCCGTCCTGTCAAGATGATGCTGGTGTACGGTGTGTGTGCAATCTCGCGCGCCAAGGCACTGCCGAGCCCGCCTGCACCGCCAATGATGAGATAGGCACCGGGCTCGAGTGCATTGGCCTTCGGTAGGCTTACAGGCGTAAAGCTGCGCAGCTGTGTCACGCCGCGATCATAGCGCCTGTGTGTGGGTCGACCGGGCTCTGACGTCTCGCGTACCAGGCGCTCGGCTACTTCGGTTTCGCCCTTTGCGACGTCGACCACAATTACGCGGCCGGACTTCCATTCGTGTCCGAGGCTCAGGAACAGCGCCGCCGCCCCCGCCCGCGCTGGGTCGCTTTCGGACGTGCCAGTGCTTGCCACGACGAGCGTCGCCGGCTCCTTGATGGCATTGGCGATGGACCGGGCAAGGCGGAAAGCCGGCTTTAAACCGTTTGCCGCTGGATCGAGCACATAGATGCGCGAGTGGGAACCAGGCTCAACTCCGTTGCCTTCGCCGATCAGCCGCTCCGTTGCGCCGGCGTGCTGTGCCTTCAGCCCGGCAACGATTTCGGGGGCGTTGCCATTATGAAGGATCAGAACTGCTCCGACTTCGGGCGCGCCGGCCGGCATTGTCGTGTCCTGCTGCCAGCCGGGAACCGCGATGATCAGATTGTCTGACGGAGCGACAGGTCGTGCCAGGAAGCCCTCGACCTCGGCGAGTACTTCTCCGGCACTCCCCAGAACTGTGAGGTCCAGTTTTTGGGGTCCGGACTGCCTTGCCAGCACATGACATGCCGTATCGAGGCGACCCATCATCGCCACGCGAGCGGCGGCGAATGGAAGCAGCGGCCCTGATGCCTCGTCGGCCAGCAAGAGGCTTCCGGCCTGGGCCGCCATGTCGAGGACCGAGGCGTCCGATCTGGTGCCGGCTGCGGGGCTGCGCAGCACCGCCAGAACGATCGATCCCTTCCTCCACAGCGAGGTGATTGCGCTGAACTCAAGTCCAAGCTGCAGGCCTGATGATGCGATCCTGCGATAGAGTTCCGTGCCGTCGACAGTTTCATCTGGACGCTCGCAAAGGGCCGCCACATCGATTGGCAACCGCCGGTCAGGCACCTCCTGCCACATCAGGCCGCACACCGCAGGGATGCCGTCTGCACTTCGGATTTCGAAGCGTTGGTGATGGCCTTCAAGCATTAAGTGCAAGCTGTGGGGGGCTCCCACCTCGACAGGCCTGAGCCAGGAGACGTCCCGCAGGTCGATGCTGCTTAGCCCAAGGGCCTGCGCAATGATGGCGGCGGTGGCGGATGCTGGCATCAGCGCTCGCCCGTCGACCCGATGCTGTGCGAGGTCGGGGAAGGCAGCCCAGTCGATGCCGTACCTCGCGGGCGCATCTTCATGTGTCGACTTGGCCCAATATCGTGCCCGTTCGAAGGGATAGAGCGGCATTGGTGACATGGGCAAAGAGCAGGTGGACGCGGGCCACGAAATCCGCTCCTGTTGCAGGAAAGCTGCCGCCATCGCCTCGGGCGACATGGAGGCGATAGATTGCGGCGAGGCCGCCAGCAGCGCCCGGAAGGGGCGGCGGGGAACATCGCCATTGTCCAGCACAAGTCCATCCACGCGGCGTGGTTCCGTTCCCGTGAGCCACGCCCGCAGCAACCTCGCGGCCGCGGCAACGTCCGCCGCAACGACGACAAGACGGAATTCCAGTGGTGCGCG
>CAIYXE010000376.1 GCA_903930095.1 uncultured Hyphomicrobiales bacterium | reverse complement strand
CCGCTTCGATGGCGAATTCACCGATGCCAAGGTGTCTGGCGCCTATCTGCTGGCGGGCAAGCAGCATGCAGATACGCGGCTGGTGGTTGACCACCGCGTGCCGAATTGCGCCAGCCGGGAGCTGTTCCAGTGCGTGATGGATGACCATGCGCGGGGCATCTTCCAGGGCAAGGTGATCGTGCGCCAGCATGCGCAGAAGACGGACGGCAAGCAGTCGAGCCATGCGTTGTTGCTGTCGGAGACGGCGGAGTTCGATGCGAAGCCGGAACTCGAGATCTATGCCGATGACGTGGCCTGCGGCCATGGCGCGACGGCGGGCGACCTGAACCATGACCACATCTTCTATCTGAAGTCGCGCGGTATCCCCGAGGCTGAGGCCAAGGCGCTGCTGATCGCCGCCTTCGTGGGCGAGGCCTTCGACATGATACACCATGATGGTCTGCGCGAGGCGCTGACGGATTATGCCGCGCGCTGGCTGACCGAGCACCGGAGGGCTGGCTGATGCCTTACGACGTGCAGGCCATCCGCGCTGACTTCCCCATCCTCTCCCGCGAGGTTTACGGCAAGAAGCTGGTCTATCTCGACAATGCCGCCTCGGCCCAGAAGCCGAAAGCGGTGCTGGATGCGATGACCAACTCCTATACGGAGGAATACTCCAACGTCCATCGCGGCCTGCACTATCTGTCCAATGCGGCCACACAGGCCTTCGAGGATGCGCGCGAGAGCGTGAGACGCTTCCTGAACGCGCCATCACCTGAGCAGATCATCTTCACGCGCAATGCGACGGAGGCCATCAACCTCGTGGCGCAGAGCTATGGCGGCATGGTGCTGAAGGCGGGCGACGAGGTGGTGCTGTCCATCATGGAGCACCACTCCAACATCGTGCCGTGGCATTTCCACCGCGAGCGAAACGGCGTGGTGCTGAAATGGGCACCCATCGACGAGGATGGCAACTTCCTGATCGAGGAATTCGAGAAGCTGCTGACGCCCAGGACGAAGATCGTGGCCATCACCCAGATGTCCAATGCGCTGGGCACCGTGGTGCCGGTGGCCGAGGTGATCAGGCTGGCGCATGCGCGCGGGATCCCGGTGCTGGTCGACGGGTCGCAGGCCTGCGTGCACATGGCCGTGGACGTGCAGGCGCTGGATGCGGATTTCTATGTCTTCACCGGGCACAAAACCTACGGGCCCACGGGGATCGGCGTTCTCTATGGGCGCAAGGAGCTTCTGGCCAAGATGCCGCCCTACCAGGGCGGGGGCGAGATGATCTCCGAGGTGACAACGGATGCCATCACCTACAACGACCCGCCGCACCGCTTCGAGGCGGGAACACCCGCGATCGTGCAGGCGATAGGCCTTGGCGCGGCGCTGGACTATATGAGGGCCATCGGGCTTGAGAAGATCGCCGCGCATGAGGCGATGCTCAGGGACCGGGCCATGGCGCGGCTCTCCGAGATCAACGCCATCCGCATCTTCGGGCGTGCGAAGAACAAGGGCGCCATCGTTTCCTTCACCATGGAGGGGGCGCATGCGCATGACGTCGCCACCGTGATCGACCGCGCGGGCGTTGCCGTGCGGGCCGGAACCCACTGCACCCAGCCGCTGCTGCAGCGCTTCGGTGTCACCGCAACCTGCCGCGCCTCATTTGCCATGTACAACACCCTCGAAGAGGTTGATGTTCTGGCAGACGCGCTTATCTCTGCCCGGAGGATATTCGGATGACCGAGGCCGCCACTGAAACCCTGCCCGTGACCGGCAATGCGCCGGACCCCTCGGCCATTCCGCCGGACGAGCTGGCGCGCCTGACGGACGACATCGTCGCGGCGCTCAAGACCGTCTATGACCCCGAGATCCCGGTCGACATCTATGAGCTGGGCCTGATCTATAAGGTGGACATCGACGATGACCGGAACGTTGCCATCGAGATGACGCTGACGGCTCCCGGCTGCCCCGTTGCGGGCGACATGCCGGGCTGGGTGGAAAATGCCGTGTCAACCGTGCCCGGCGTTGCCAGCTGCAAGGCCACAATCGTCTTCGACCCGCCGTGGGACCACAGCCGCATGTCGGATGAGGCCCGCGTTGCAATGAACATGTGGTAAGGAGGAAGCCATGGCCTCTGCATCTCCCCGTCCGCGACCCCAGATCATGAAGCTGACCGACGCCGCCGCGGACCGCGTGCGCGAGATCATCGCGAAGTCCGAGAAGCCTGTGGCGGGTCTCCGCATCGGCGTCAAGAACGGTGGCTGCGCGGGCATGGAATACACGCTCGAATGGGCCGAGGAGCAGAAGCCCTTCGACGAGGTGGTCGAGGACAAGGGTGTCAAGGTGCTGGTCGATGCCAAGGCCATGATGTTCCTGCTCGGCACCGAGATGGACTTCCAGAGCTCGGCGCTGAAATCGGGCTTCGTGTTCAACAACCCCAACCAGGTTTCCGCCTGCGGCTGCGGCGAGAGCGTACAGTTGAAGCCCGCCACCGGCTGAGCGGCCCCTTGCGGAGCGCCGCCGTCCGGCCCTAGGCTTCACGGCGGGGACGCAGCGTCAATCGGAAGGGTAATCTCATGGCTGTTTGCCGGCTTCGTCCTCTCCTGGCGCTCCTGGCGCTGGGCTTGTTTCCTGCAGCCCTCCATGCCCAGGAGGCGGGAAATGCCGCTATCTCCGGCGAGGCGGACTTCAACCTCTATTGCGCCAGCTGCCACGGGCAGGATGGCAAGGGCGATGGCCCAAAAGCCTTCGGCCTCAGCGGCCCGCTCCCGGACCTGACCACGCTGACCCAGCGCTATGGCGCCTTCCCGGCCGACAAGCTGGCCAGGATCATCGACGGCCGCGACGTGCTGGAGGGTCACCTCGACCGCGAGATGCCGGTCTGGGGCGTGTGGTTCAGGGAGGAATCCGCCGCCGAACTGGGCGGTGCCGAGGGCGACGTGGGCTCGGTGGCCCGCCGGGTCGAGAACCTCATAGGCCATCTCGAGAGCCTGCAGGCCGCTCCCTAAAGCGGCATCCGCAAACGGGGAAACCATTCTTGCGGCACAATAATCCGCAAGACGCTGATTTTGAATGATTTTTTGACAAGGTGGTTCCGCCTGGCTGGAGCGCGCTAAGGTGTCGGTGAACCGCCGAGGTCGCCGTGTTGCGATTTCGCCTTCCGTGGCGACTGGCATTGACTTTCAGGCGGTTGTCTTGGTCTCGTCATAAATTTTTATAATCCTATGGTTGTCTTGTTGGGCAATTTTGCAGGGGCGGGAATGCTGATCTATTTGACGGCTGTGGTCGCTGGCTTGATCGGCCTTGTGCTTGCTGCCCTGGGGGTGTGGTTGGCGAGCCTGGGAGGAAGCCTGGCGTATCTCGCTTTGGGGGCTGGCTTTCTTTGTGTTGCCTTGCTGCTGGCCCGACGTAGCCATCTTGCATTGATTGTCTATGCGGTGATGATGGTTCTCGCAATCGGCTGGGCAGTGTGGGAGGTCGGTCTCGATTGGTGGCAACTCGCGCCTCGCGGAGGCATGATCGTGCTCTTCGGCCTCTGGCTTCTGCTGCCAGCCGTCCGCAATGGCCTGTCAGAGATGCGTGGCAAGACCCGGGAGGGGCGCTGGTCCTGGGGTGCCGCTGCCCTCGGCCTTGCCTGTACGGCAAGCGTGGCCGTTGCGGGCATATCGATGCTCGTCGATCAGTCCGCAGTCATTGGAGAGGCCGCCGCCGCGCCAGGCTCGGCAAATCCTGCGACCGGCAACGCCATGGATCCGGGCGATTGGCACCAATATGGACGAACCAATTTCGGACAGCGCTATTCGCCGCTCGACCAGGTGAATGCCTCGAATGTCGCCAGCCTGGTACCGGCATGGACCTACCAGACCGGCGACATCAAACAGCCAGAAGACATCGGCGAAACGACTTATCAGGTGACGCCGATCAAGGTCGGCAGCGTGCTTTATGTCTGTACGCCGCACAATCTCGCCATTTCGCTCGAAGCAGCCACGGGCAAGGAACTCTGGCGCTACGATGCCAATCCGGGTTTCAATCCTGACCGCCAGCACCAGACCTGCAGGGGCGTGACCTATTGGCGCGATCCAAAGGCGCAAGCCGGCGACGTCTGCGCGGAGCGCGTTTACATGCCAACGTCGGACGCGCGGTTGGTTGCCCTTGATGCCAAATCCGGCAGCCTGTGCCCGCGCTTCGGCGACAACGGCATGATCCAACTCGAAGCTGGCATGAAGCACAGCCCGAAGGGCTACTATTACTCAACGTCGCCGCCCGTGGCCGTGGCGGGAAAGCTGATCATCGGCGGGGCGGTGAATGACAATTACACCGTCAATGCCCAGTCGGGCGTCATCCGTGCCTTCGACATCGACACTGGTGAGCTTCTGTGGAACTGGGATTCTGGAAATCCCGAGCAGACAGAACCGATCGACATCGCTGCTGGCGAGACATACACCACGAACTCGCCCAACAGCTGGTCGGTCTTCTCCGCGGATGAGGAACTGGGTCTTGTCTATTTGCCGCTCGGCAACCAGAGTCCTGATCAGCTTGGCATGGGCCGATCCGAACATGTCGAACGCTTCTCCTCCTCGGTTGTCGCCCTCGAGATCGCCACGGGAAAGCTGAGGTGGGTGTTCCAGACGGTGCGGCATGACCTGTGGGACATGGATGTGCCCGCGCAGCCCGTGCTGCTCGATCTCAGCCAGCCGGACGGCAGTACCGTGAAGGCACTCGTCGCGCCTACGAAGCAAGGTGACGTCTATGTGCTGAACCGCGAAACGGGCGAACCGCTCCTGCCGGTCACCGATGTGCCTGCTCCGGGCGGGGCCATTCCGGAGGATTTCACCGCGCCCACCCAGCCCACCTCACAACTCAGCTTCAACCCGCCGCCTCTGCGCGAGGCGGATATGTGGGGCATCACCATCTTTGACCAGGTGATGTGCCGGATCAGATTCCGCAGCCTCAACTATGCCGGACGCTATACGCCACCATCGCTCAAGGGTTCGATCGTGCACCCGGGTAACTTCGGCGTTTTCAACTGGGGTTCGGTGGCTGTGGATCCGGAGCGCCAGATCATGTTTGGCATGCCTACATACCTGCCCTTCCTCTCCCGGCTGGTGCCGGCGGCCGATATTCCACCCAAGGAGGCAGGGGCCAAGGGCAGCGAACAGGGCCTCAACCGCAATGACGGTGCGCCTTATGGCGTGGTCATGGGACCTTTTCTCGGGCCCTTCGGCATTCCCTGTATGGCTCCGCCCTGGGGCTATGTGGCCGCCGCCGACCTGCGCACCGGCAAGATGATCTATCGCTACAGGAACGGTACGGTGGAAGACATGACACCGCTTCGCCTGCCCTTCAAGCTTGGCGTTCCCGGAATTGGAGGACCGATGATCACCAAGGGTGGCATCGCTTTCCTTGCCGCTGCCGTCGACAATTATCTCCGGGCCTATGATCTCAGGACTGGGAAGACACTCTGGAGCGCGCGTCTTCCGGCGGGGGGCCAATCAACACCGATGACCTTCTCGGAAGGCGGCAAGCAGTATGTGGTGATCGTTGCTGGCGGCCACGGATCCGTCGGCACCAAGGCTGGAGACTACATCCTAGCATACACCTTGCCGTGAGGATGCTGCGGCGGAGCGCGGAGCAATCAACGTCTTGAACGACAACAGCAGCTGTGGCGAAGCCGCCCGCCAAAGCTGATCCTGCAGGCCGCGCCGGGCAGGAGGCGTGGTGCGGTGTTCTGAAGCCTTGGCGCGCGTTCCGGCCAAATGGAGTCACCTGGACGTAAACAACGCGTGCAATCAGTGGAGATCAACTCTCAGTTCTCGACCGTCATGCCGCCGGAAGCGGGCATCGCGCTTTCGGTGCAGCACATGCAGACAAAAAGCGGTACCCCAGCTTTCGCCTGGGGTGACGGCACGGATGGATCATAGATCTTCCAGTGATCTCAACTGACTGCACACCGCTCTAGAAGGCGGGAAAGAGAGCGTGCATCATGGATGAAAGCTGCTGCAAGGGCAGATCGCCCTGCCAGGCAAGCACCATGTGTGCGGTGATGATTGGCACGAAGACCAGTGCCATCATCAGCAGGACAATGGTGCCGGCATCAGATCGTTCACCGCGGCTGGAGCCATGGGTTTTCCGGAAGAACAAAAGAGACTTGGAGATCATTGTGTTCACCTCGTTCCGACCAGCCGTCACCGGTGGCGGCGGGTGAACTGAGAGAACTCAGGCGCCCGCGCGAGCCAGTAACGGCATGGTCGATCGACTATGACTGTCGCTTGGCATTGGGGTTCGGGTTCCTGTTGAGTATGGCGAAGCCCTTGGCTTTCCACGTCCGATGACATGGAACAAGCTCTGTCACCCGTCAAGAAAAAACGGACAGCGCCGCCCTTATGGCTTTGCTGAGCTTGCCATGCGCTGGTGAGATTGTAAGGTTCTGGATGGGCAGGCATGGGGATCAGGCCAATGGCAAGCACGATGCGGACGTTCTTTACCGCGATGTGGCGGACAATCCTGTTGCGCGGGCTTGCGAGCCTCGGATTCGGCATCCTGGCGATTGCCTACCCGAAGATCACGCTGGCGATCGTGGTGACGATCTTCGGCATCTATGCGCTGGTTGACGGGTTGCTCGGCCTGTGGGGCCTCTACCGTGGCAAGGTGGAGGGAAAGTCCGTTCCGGCCCTTCTCGCGGCGCTGGCGGGCATCGCGGCGGGCCTTGTGTGCCTTCTGTTCCCGGAGTTCGCCCTGACCTATGTGCTGCTGCTGATCGGCCTGTGGAACGTTGCCGCCGGGCTGCTGCAGATGATCGGATCAATCGCGCTCAGGAACGAGATCACGCATGCCTGGCTGATGGCGCTGGGCGGACTGCTCGGGGCCGGTCTCGGCCTGCTCATCATGCTCTATCCGGCGGATGCTGCCGTCGCCAGCATCTGGCTCATCGCCGGCACGGCGATCCTGCTGGGGCTGCTGCTGGTCCTGTTCGCATGGAAGCTGCGGGGCGCGGCCACGCGCGTGGCCTGAAAACAAAAGGCCCCGCGGGTGGCGGGGCCTCTCATGATCATTCCGGAGCCGCTCAGCGCCAGATGTCGCCGCTGTAGGCATCAACATAGACGGTGACGCGCTTGCCTTTCCGGTTCGTCGCACGGAAGCTGTAGGTGCGGCCGGAGCAATCCCGGGCTTCGACATTGTTGTAGCCGTTGCGGTCCACCCGGCGGCGGGCCTGGCTGCAGCTCATCTTGTTGGGGCGGAAATGGCCATAACGCCCATAGTCATACCAGCCATACCCATCATAATAGCGCCAGCCAGGACCCACCTGATAGGGGTGGAATGGCACGCCGAGGAAGATCCGCACATCCGCCTGCGCGGGAGGCGTTGCGGCAAGCCCACCAATCGTGCAGAGCGCCACGGCTCCGGCCACAAACAGTTTTTTGAACATCGGTCAACTCCATCGTTGCCAGGATCAAGGTGTAACGCCTCCATTTTGCGCCTGCATGGCGCAATCCGCAACCCCGGCGCGGCACGAAAATCGCCCTTGCCAGGCCGTGGCGGGGCTGCGAAGAAAATGTCATGCTGAAAAACATTCCCCCGGACTTAAGCCCTGACCTGCTGTGGTGCCTCGCCTCCATGGGCCACGGAGAAAGGCTCGTTCTGGTCGACAGGAACTTTCCCGCCCATGAGGTTGCCCAGCACACGAGCACGAAGCGGCTGATCGACCTGCCCGGGCTCGACATTCCCGGGGCCACGCGCGCGATCCTTGCCGTGATGCCGCTCGACGACTTCATCCCGGCGCCCGTCTCGCGGATGGAGGTGGTGGGCGATCCCGGCAAGCTGCTGCCGATGCAGGCGGAGGTGCATGCCATCGCCAGGGCCGCGGAGGGCCGTGAGCTGGGCATGGAGGCACTGGAACGCTTCGCCTTCTACGAGGCGGCGAAGAAGGGCTTCTGTGTGGTGCGGACCTCGGAGTTCCGGCCCTATGGCTGCTTCCTGTTCACCATGGGCGTGATCTTCGACAAGAGGTAAGGCCTAGCTGATGGTTTGACGGCAGCGGCGTTCCGCGCCAGATTGCCGCCCCATGGATCAAACTGCCCCACTCATTCCGGGCCATGAGGCGATTCTGGATCGCCTCATCGGCCTTTCGCTGTGCGCCGGGCCCATCGAGGGCCAGACGGACAAGTATTTCACCAACACCAGCCGCATCGTGGCGGCCCACGGCGACTCGCGCGTGACCTTCGCGGTGTTCATGCGCCGCCGCGTGGTGGCCGCACTCGAGCCGGCGATCCGCCTGATCCGGCATTTCGTGCCGGATGTGGAGGTCAGGCGCTTTTGCGCGGAGGGCGACATCGTTCCTTCCGAATCGAAGATGCTGGAGATCACCGGCTCCATGCGGAAGCTGTCCGAAATCGAAACGCTGATGCTGCAGAAAATTGGCTTTCCCTGCGTCTCGGCCAACAACGCCTATGAGATGTGCCGGGCCATTCCATCCGCCGCCTTCATGGACATGCACGCACGCCACGGCTCCGGCGCGGAGATGAACATCCTCGCCGCCTATGGCGCGGCGGTCGGCAGCGCCGCCGCCAAGCGCGCGGACCCGAGCGTGAGGGGCTTCATCGGCTCCTCCCAGGACATGACGGCGCCGTTCTTCGGGGCGACGTCCGGCATGGGCACCATGCCGCACGCCCTGGTGGGCTATACGGACGGTGATGTTCTCAAGGCCCTCAAGCTGTTCGCGCAGAGCATTCCTGAGGTAAAGAACATGATCGCGCTCGTCGACTACACGGGCCAGGAAGTGACCGACTCGATCCGCTGCGCACGCTGGTTCCATGACGAGGCAAAACTCGACCGCGCGGGCAAGACATTCGGCGTGAGGCTCGACACCCATGGCGGGCGCTTCGCCGAGGGGCTGGACTATGAGAAGTCGGTGGACACGGTCGGGCAGTGGCTGGGCGTCCATGGTGAGT
>CAIYXE010000375.1 GCA_903930095.1 uncultured Hyphomicrobiales bacterium | reverse complement strand
TCGAAATAGCGCAGCGCATGGGTGACCAGCGCGTCGAGCCGCGGGTGCGTCTCGGGCTTCAGGTGCGGGGCGTAGCGCAGGATGAAGCCCCACAGGGCGGATTTGTCATGCGCATTGGCGACCGCCGCAAGGTTGAGGAGCAGGGCAAACGAAATGCCGCCCTCTTCCGGCGGCGGCGGATTGCCTTCGTGGATGTGCCACACCGGGTTCATCAGCCGGTCCACCGGCTTGTCCGCCTGGCGCTGGTAGGCCGAGAGGAAGGCGCCGTACTCGTCAACCGCGCGCGGGATCACATCGAAATACAGGCGCTTGGCCTCGCGCGGCTTGTTGTACATGAACAGGGAGAGCGACTCGGGGTCCGCATAGGTCAGCCACTCATCGATGGTGAGGCCGTTGCCCTTGGACTTCGAGATCTTCTGGCCGTTCTCATCAAGGAAGAGTTCATAGACGTAATGCTCGGGCGCTTCCGCGCCGAGGATTTCGCAGATCCGGTCATAGATGGGGGCGTTGGTCTGGTGGTCCTTGCCGAACATCTCGAAATCGACGCCCAGCGCCGCCCAGCGCATGCCGAAGTCCGGCTTCCACTGCAGCTTGGTGTTGCCGCCAGTCACCGGCATGGTCACGTCGGTTCCGTCCTCGTCCGTGAAGGTGATGGTGCCGGCCTTTGCGTCCACCTTCTTCATCGGCACGTAGAGCACGCGGCCGGAGATGGGCGAGATCGGCAGGAAGGGCGAATAGGTGGCCTGGCGCTCCTCACCCAGCGTGGGCAGCATCACGGCCATGATGTCATCGAACTTCTCCAGCGCGCGGAGCAGCATCGCATCGAACCTGCCGGACTTGTAGTAGCCGGTGGCCGAGGCGAATTCATACTGGAAGCCGAACGTATCGAGAAAGCGCCGGAGCATCGCATTGTTGTGATGACCGAAGCTCTCATGGCCGCCGCCGAAGGGATTGGGAACGGCGGTCAGCGGCATGTGGAGGTAGGGCTTCAGCGCGGCGGGGTCCGGCACGGTCTCCGGAATCTTGCGCATGCCGTCCATGTCGTCTGAGAAGCAGAGAAGCCGTGTTGGCACATCGCAGAGCAGTTCAAACGCCCGGCGCACCATGGTGGTGCGCGCCACCTCGCCGAAGGTGCCGATGTGGGGCAGGCCTGAGGGACCGTAGCCGGTCTCGAACAGCACTTCCTGCTTGCCGGTGCGTTTGACGCGCGCGACGAGCTTGCGGGCTTCCTCGAAGGGCCAGGCCTTGCTGGTCTCTGCGGCGGCGCGAAGGGCGGGGTCGGCGGTCATGACAATGGCTGTTCCGGACTGAGGAGGAGCCGCTGTTTAGGGACGCCAGGGCCCGGGGTCAATCGCGCCGCCGGAAAGCAAAATCCCACCGCGCCCACATTTCCGGTAGAACCCTCTGCCTTGGCCAGCGCCGCGATGGCCGGATCGTTGCATTCGGCCTGGGCATGATTGTTGGTGTAAGGGTCAAAGAAATCGATGAATCTCCGGCTCGTGCTGTCTGTTCCTCTTCCGTTCAGCCTGCGGCCTCTTTAAAGCTGCCGAGAAGGCAACAGAATGACAATGGATTCCCTCCCCTCAACTGCCGTGGCATCCGGCATGGGCGCCGTCATCGGCGGTGAGCCCATGGACCCGGCGCAGGCGCTCGCCGCGCTTGCGGCGCAGCCGCATCTCATCTGTCATTCCGCCTTCTTCATCGAGCGGCTGGGCATTGCCACGCAGTCCCCCCGCGCCAGCGTGCGCGCCGCGCGCGAGCAGCGCCATTTCGACGTGGCCGAGCTCTTCGCCTTCGTCTGCCCCGCCCGCTTCGCCACGCCGACACCTGCGGGCCTTGCCCGGTCGCTGGCGCTGGACCCCGCGGCAGACGAGGAAGACACCCTGCGCCTCATCGCGCAGGAGCTGTTGAGCCGCCTTGCGGGAAAGCACTATCCGCTGATCCGCGAGACGGCGGAAAACGCCAGCTTCCTGGCGCGTGCCAACTGGCCCTGGGCCGGGCCAGTCATGCAGGCGCTGATGAAGGCCAACCCGAAGCTCGACGTCGGCTCCTTCGCCACCGGCCTCAATGCCTGGGACCGGGTGGAGGAATGGGAGGAAGACGGCGGCAGGGCGCCGGGCCGGCAGGACCCCGTCAGCCCCGAGGAGGCGCAGCGCTACCTCCGTGACATACTGGGCCCTCAGTCGGAGCGGCGGCCGCCGCAATCGGCCTATGCGGGTGCGGCCACCTTCGCCTTCCAGCCGCGCCAGTCCAGGGAGATCAACAACATCCTCATCGCCGAGGCGGGAACCGGGCTCGGCAAGACGCTGGGCTATCTGGCCCCGGCCTATCTCTGGGCCAGGAAGAACAACGCGCCCGTCTGGGTCTCGACCTATACCAAGAACCTGCAGCGCCAGCTCGACCAGGAGTCCGCCCGCCTCATCGAGAACCCGGAAGAGCGCCAGGGACGGATCGTCATCCGCAAGGGCCGCGAGAACTATGTCTGCCTGCTCAACATGCAGGAGGTGTTCGGCCGGCTGACTGCCGCCAACCCGCGCACGGCGTTGCTGGCCGCGCTCATCTCGCGCTGGGCGCGCTTTACCCGCGACGGCGACATGGTGGGCGGCGACTTCCCCTCCTGGATCCTCCCGCTGTTCAACGACATTTCGCTCGACGGGGAATCCCGCGGCCTCTCGGCGCAATCGCTGGGCCTGACCGACCGGCGCGGGGAGTGCATCTATTCAGCCTGCCCGCATTACCGGCGCTGCTTCATCGAGCGCTCGGTGCGCGCCGGGCGCAACGCCTCGATCGTGATTGCCAACCATGCGCTGGTCCTGCACCAGGCGGCGGTTGACCATGCGCTGGGCGTGGCCCGGACGGAGGAGGAAGAGGCCGCCCCCGGCGGCATCCGCCGCATCGTCTTCGACGAGGGGCACCACCTGTTCGATGCGGCTGATTCGGCCTTTTCCGGCCACCTGACGGCGCTTGAGACCGCCGAACTCCGGCGCTGGATCAGGGGACCCGAAGCCGAGCGCCGCCGGGGCCGCGGGCTTGCCGACCGCATCGGCGACCTCCTCGGCGAAGATGAACAGGGCGAGCGGCTTCTGCAGCAGGTGCTGCGCGCCGCCCTGGCGCTGCCGGGGCCGGGGTGGACGCGCCGCGTGCAGGCGGGCCAGCCAGAGGGGCTGGCGGAACACTTCCTCACCCTCGTGCGGAGCCAGGTGCTGGCGCGGGCGGAGCAGAACGGCACCGGCTACTCGCTCGAAACCGACTGCCTGCCGCTGGTCGAAGGCTTAGGCCAGGCGGCCGCGGAGCTGAGTGGCGCGCTCATCGAGCTGAAGACGCCGATGTCGGCGCTTGCCACTGCCCTGGCGAAGAAGCTCGACGCGGAGGCCGAGGACCTGTCGACCCATGACCGGGGGCGGATCGAAGCCATCTCGCGCTCACTGCGGCGGCGCGGGGACTTGATGGTCGGCTCCTGGATCGACATGCTGAGGCGGCTGACCGAGAAGCGCAATCCGCTGTTCGTCGAGTGGTTCGACATCGCGCAGTCCGCCGGGCGCGAGCATGACGTGGGGCTGCACTCGCACTGGCTGGACCCGACGGAGCCGATGGCACTTGCGGTGCTGCGGCAGGCCGACGGCATCGTGATCACATCGGCCACGCTCAAGGACCGCCCGCCCGACGTGCCGGACGACTGGGCCAATGCCGAGATGCGCACCGGGGCCGTTCACCTGCCCTATCCCGTGCGGCGCGAGGGCTGGGACTCGCCCTTCGACTATGCGCAAGCCAGCCGCGTGATCGTGGTGACCGACATCAACCGCGAGGACATGGACCAGGTGGCAGCCGCCTACCGCGAACTCTTCCTTGCCACGCGCGGCGGAGGGCTTGGGCTGTTCACCGCCATCTCGCGGCTCCGTGCGGTGCACAAGCGGCTGGTGAGCCCGCTCGCCGAGGCGGGCCTGCCGCTCTATGCCCAGCACGTGGACCCGATGGACACCGGCACGCTCGTCGACATGTTCCGCGCCGAGCGCGATGCCTGCCTGCTGGGAACCGATGCGGTGCGCGACGGGGTGGACGTGCCGGGCGACTCGCTGCGCCTGATCGTGCTCGACCGTGTGCCATGGGCCACGCCGACGATCCTCGAGCGGGCGCGGCGGGAGGCCTTCGGCGGAAATTCCTATACGGACATGGTGGTGCGCCTCAAGATCCGCCAGGCCTTCGGCAGGCTGATCCGCCGCGCGGGCGACAAGGGGCATTTCGTGATCCTCGATCCGCGCCTTGCCTCACGCTTCACCACCGCCTTTCCGGCGGGTGTTACAGTCTCGCGCGTGGGGCTGGTCGATGCCCTTGACATGGTCAGAGCTTCGCCGCTCTAACACGCACGGTACACTGGAGGGTTTTGGCGATGTCCGGCACGATCAGCACTGAACAGGCGCTCATCTACACCATGGTCACCATGTCAGGCGTTGAAGGCAAGGTGAACGCGATCGAGCTGGCCGAGATCCGCCAGCTGGTGCAGAGCCTCCCCATCTTCCGAGACTTCGACGAACACCGGCTGATGACCGTGGCACAGGAGGCAGGCGAGATCCTGCAGGAGCCGGAGGGCCTCAACGCCATACTGGGCCTGGTGAAGCAGGCCCTGTCGCCCAGGCTGCGGGAAACGGCCTATGCGCTGGCGGTCGAGGTCGCGGCGTCCGACCTGGCGGTGGGCAAGGAGGAACTCCGCTTCCTTGCCATGCTGCGCGATACGCTGGGGCTTGACAAGCTGGTGACGGCCGCGATCGAGCGCTCGGCGATTGCAAGGTACCAGCGGGGTTAAAATTCCTAATTGACTTTATTCCTATGTCGTGCTAGTCAGCAGCCTCGTGCCTGCTGCTGATTGACATTGTGAATAGGACTACCCGAACGCCCGCTTCTCCAGAACCGGCATGCGGCTGGCGAAGGTGAGGCCGCGGGCGACGAAGAAAACGCAGAGCGCCGCCCAAAGGCCGTGGTTGCCGAAGCGCGCCTCCAGCAGCCACCAGGCCAGCATGTAGATGCCGAGCGAGACGATCATCATGTTGCGCATGTCCTTCGTCGCCATGGCGCCGGTGAAGATGCCGTCGAACTGGAAGCAGATGACGCCGAGGACGGGGGAGACCGCCGCCCAGGGCAGATAGGCCCGCGCCGTGTCGCGCACCTCCGCGTTCACCGTCATCAGGTCGATGATGGAGGGTCCGCCGAACCAGATCGCCGCCGCGCAGAGCACGCCCAGCACCATGGCCCAGATGCTGGTGAGGCGGACCGCATCGCGGAAGCGCTTTCGGTTGCGGGCCCCGACCGACTGGCCGACGAGCGCCTCGGAGGCATAGGCGAAGCCGTCGATGAGGTAGGCGGCCACCTCGAAGAGGTTGATGAGGACGGCATTGGCCGCCACCACCACGTCGCCCGCCCTGGCGCCGCGCGCCGTAAACCAGGTGAAGGCGAAGACGAGGCAGAGCGTGCGGATCATCACGTCGGCGTTCATCAGCAGCGTGCGCTTCATGCGGTAAGGCTCAAGGACGCGCCGCCAGCAGATGCCCGCCCCCATGCCGCGCAGCATGGCGAAGGCAAGCCCCAGGGCGAGGGCAACC
>CAIYXE010000374.1 GCA_903930095.1 uncultured Hyphomicrobiales bacterium | reverse complement strand
CCAAGGAAGACCAGCTCAAGGAGATGGAGTGGTTCATCAAGGCGGCGGAACCGCTCAAGGGCATGGAAGTCAACGTGCTCTCGGAAGGCATTCCGACCCACGACTATGAATCGAAGGTCTTGACCAAGGCCTTTGAGGAAATCACCGGCATCAAGGTGAACCACCAGATCCTGGGTGAGGGCGAGGTGGTGCAGGCTGTACAGACCCAGATGCAGACGAACCGCAACCTGTATGATGGCTATGTCAACGACTCCGACCTGATCGGTACCCATTCCCGTCTGCAGCAGACCTACAATCTCACCGACATGATGGCCGGTGACTGGAAGGACGTGACCAACCCCGGCCTCGACCTTGCTGACTTCATCGGCATCAAGTTCACGACCGGTCCGGACGGCAAGCTCTACCAGCTGCCCGACCAGCAGTTCGCCAACCTCTACTGGTTCCGCAAGGACTGGTTCGACCGCGCCGACCTCAAGGAGAAGTTCAAGGCCAAGTATGGTTATGAGCTGGGCGTTCCCGTCAACTGGTCGGCTTATGAGGATATCGCCCAGTTCTTCACGGAAGACGTGAAGGAAATCGACGGCGTCCGCATCTTCGGGCACATGGACTACGGCAAGCGCGCGCCTGACCTGGGCTGGCGCATGACCGACGCCTGGCTCTCGATGGCCGGCGCCGGCACAGTGGGTGAACCGAACGGCATCCCCATCGACGAGTGGGGCATCCGCATGGAGAAGGGCTCATGCAATCCTTCAGGCGCATCCGTCGCGCGCGGCGGCGAGACCAACGGCCCGGCCTCGGTCTACGCCATCGCAAAGTGGGACGAGTGGCTGAGGAAGTATGCACCTCCGGGTGCCGCCGACTACGACTTCTATCAGTCGCTGCCAGCCCTGGCCCAGGGCAACGTCGCCCAGCAGATCTTCTGGTACACGGCCTTCACCGCCTCCATGGTGGCGCCGAAGTCGGAAGGCAATAACACGGTCGACGATCAGGGCAACCCGCTCTGGCGGATGGCGCCCTCGCCGCATGGCCCCTACTGGAAGGAAGGCCAGAAGGTCGGCTATCAGGATGTGGGTTCTTGGACAATCCTGAAGTCCACCCCGCCTGATCGCGCCAAGGCTGCCTGGCTCTACGCCCAGTTCGCCGTCTCCAAGACCGTCGACGTGAAGAAGAGCCAGGTCGGTCTCACCTTCACCCGTGACAGCACGGTGCGCCATGAGTCCTTCACGGAGCGTGCCCCGAAGCTTGGCGGTCTCGTGGAGTTCTACCGCTCGCCGGACCGTGTCCGCTGGTCGCCCACGGGCATCAACGTGCCGGACTATCCGAAGCTCGCCCAACTCTGGTGGCAGCAGATCGGTGACGTGAACTCCGGCGCCTTCACGCCGCAGGAGGCCATGGACCGTCTTGCCCAGGAAATGGAGCAGGTGATGGCCCGCATGGAAGCGGCCGACAAGGCCAACAACACCTACGGCGGATGCGGTCCGCGCTTGTCCGAACCCAAGGATCCGTCCGAGTGGCTCGGCAAGGCAGATGGCCCGAAGGCCAAGCTCGAGAACGAGAAGGAACAGGGCGAGACGATTGCCTTCGAGGAAATCGTCAAGCGCTGGCAGCAATAATCTAGCCTCACGGGGCGCGGGAACATCTTTCCCGCGCCCTCTTCTTTTCTTTTCCGGATCATTCAACCAGCAGGGACGCATGGCCCTCGAACTCATTGACGTCGCCAAGCAGGTGGGTGCCGATACGCACATTCACCCGACTTCGCTCGTGCTTCCCGAAGGTTCCTTCAACGTGCTGCTCGGCACGACCCTTGCCGGAAAGACGACGCTGATGCAGCTCATGGCAGGTATACAAAAGCCGAGCTCGGGCTCGATACACTTTCGCGGCAAAGACGTAACCGGACTCGCTGTACAGCAGCGCAACGTCTCCATGGTCTACCAGCAGTTCATCAACTATCCCAATTTCAGCGTCTACGATAACATCGCCTCGCCGCTCAAGGTGGCAGGGATGGACAAGGCCGAGATCGACCGGCGCGTCATGTCCGCTGCCGAACTCCTTCGCCTCAAGCCGATGCTGAAGCGCAGGCCTTCCGAGCTATCAGGCGGCCAGCAGCAGCGCACCGCAATTGCCCGTGCCATCGTTAAGGATTCCGACCTGATCCTTCTCGATGAGCCGCTCGCCAATCTCGACTACAAGCTACGCGAGGAATTGCGCGACGAACTGCCAAAGCTCTTCGCCGGCCGCAATGCGATCGTGGTTTATGCTACAACCGAGCCTACCGAGGCCCTGCTCTTCGGCGGCAATACGGCGACACTCCACGAAGGCCGCATCACACAGTTCGGTCCAACCGCCGCGACCTATCGTACGCCGAAGGATCTGATCACAGCACAGGTGTTCTCGGACCCGCCAATCAACACCACAATCGTGCAAAAACGTGGCAACACGCTTCATGTCTTCGGCGACCGGACCTGGCCGGCAGGCGCTGCGGCGTCCGGCCTTGCCGACGGCACATATACCATGGGCATCCGCCCTCACCACGTGACGCCGCTGCCGACGGATGCAACCAACGGGAAAGTCGAAGGGCGCGTGCTGGTCACCGAACTCTCAGGCTCAGAGAGCGTGATCCATCTCGATGTGGCAGGCGCTACCTGGGTCTCGCAGTCGCACGGGATCCACCCGTTCGAAGTAGGCTCACTGGCGACCCTCCATGTCGAGGTGGACCGCGGATTGTTTTTCTCGCCT
>CAIYXE010000373.1 GCA_903930095.1 uncultured Hyphomicrobiales bacterium | reverse complement strand
GTCCGCCTGTTGATCGGCCAGATCACATCGCATGATCCGCGGGACTGCTCGACCCTCGATTCCGCCCGTTATGAAGATGAGGGCGGCGACTTTCCGGTGGAGGACGGCTATGGCGCCCTGGTCGCGCGGCATGCGGCGGGTCTGCCCGTGGCGCTGTCCAGCCCCGTTCACCAGATCGACTGGTCTGGCCCGGAGGTGAAGCTCGAAACCGCCCGCGGAACACTGCGCGCCCGCGCCATCATCCTTGCGGTGCCGGTGAATGTGCTGATCGCGGGGCTCATCCGTTTTTCGCCGGCACTTCCGCCCGGCCTGTCCCAGGCCTTGCATGATTGCCCGATGGGCGTTTCGGAGAAGCTTGCAATCCTGCTCGACCGGCCGATCGAGGGGGTAGGCCATGTCTATGGTGACGTGGTTGATCTGTCAGGGGCGGCGAAGCAACCCTTCAACCTGCATGTGAACCCGTTCGGGCGTCCGCTGCTCGTGTCGCACATGGCGGGCAGCCTGGGCCGCGAAATGGAAAAACTGAACGATTCCGATATGATGGCCATAGCGCTGGAGGCGTTGACTGAAGCCTTTGGTGCGTCGATCCGCAAACGCGTGGTCAGGAACCTCCGCACCCACTGGGCCTCCGACCCCTTCACGCTCGGCGGATACTCTCATGCACGGCCGGGGCGGGCCGGTTCACGGCTGGTGTTCTCAGAGACGGTGGGAGACAGGATCGTGCTGGCGGGCGAGCACTGCTCGATCCCGTTCTTTTCAACGGTTCATGGCGCGCATCTGTCAGGGATCGCGGCGGCGGAGACGGCGCTGGGGCTGCTTGGACAATAGATGCCGTCACCCCGGCGAAAGCTTTCCTTACCCCTCGGCCTTCGCCACACCCACCATGGCGGGCCTGAGGCAGCGGTCGCCGATCGCGAAGCCTGACTGCATCTCCTGCACCACGGTGCCGGGGGGATGGTCCTTGGTCGGCATTTCGAACAGTGCCTGGTGGAAATTGGGGTCAAACTTGGCGCCGACCGTTTCCACCTTGCGGATGTTGTAGCGCTCGAACACCTTGAGCAGTTCGCGTTCCGTCATCTCGATGCCGGCAAACAGGTTCCGGGTGGCCTCGTCCGCCTTCTCCCGGGCTTCCGCCGGCATGGCGGCAAGGGCGCGGCTCATGTTGTCGGCAACGCTCAGCAGGTCTCGGGCGAAATTGGTGGCGGCGTAAAGTGTTGCTTCAGCCTTCTCGCGCTCGGCGCGCTTCCTGAGATTATCCATATCGGCGGCGGTACGCAGCAGCCGGTCCTTGAGGGCCCCCGCCTCTTCCTTCAGCTGCACGATCTCGAGGTCGCGCGCATCGATTTCAGGGGCTTCCGCAACCTCTTCCGCCGCGGGCTGCTCGGTCGCTTCGGTCTGCTCAGGTGCTTTCGTATCGTCAGCCATGCTCACGGCTTCCAGTCCTTGGATTTACGGGATGGCTGCCATATCGGCTGCCCGGACCCAAAAATCAAGTGAGGAGCCGCCCGATCGCCTTGGCGGTATAATCAACCATGGGGATGATGCGGGCGTAATTCATGCGCGTCGGCCCGATGATGCCCATGACGCCCACAATCTTCTCCTCCGCGTTGCGGTAGGGGGAGACGATGATGGAACTGCCCGACAGCGAAAACAGCCGGTTTTCGGAGCCGATGAAGATGCGCACCCCTTCGCCCTGCTCGGCGGCGCCGAGGAGATGCACCAGTTCCTTCTTGTTCTCGATGTCCTCAAACAGCTTGCGGATGCGTTCGAGGTCTGCCGCCGCGGTCGAATTCTCGATCAGATTGGCCTGGCCGCGCACGATCAGGGTCTTGTCGTCGATCTCGGCCCCGCCAGACCACTGGCCGATCCCTGCTTCCACGATGCGGGCCGAAATCTCGTCCAGTTCGCGCCTCAGGCTCTCCATCTCGTCACGTACGAAGCGCTGCACTTCGTCGATGGTCTTGCCCTGAAAGCGGGTCGAAAGATAGTTCGACGCCTGCTCGAAGGTTGACGGCGGAAGACCGCGCGGCACTTCGATCACGCGGTTTTCCACGCTGCCGTCCTCGCCCACCAGGATGGTGAGCGCCCGGCCCGGCCCCAGATTGACGAATTCAATGTGCTTCAGCCGCGCATTGATCTTGGGCGCCAGGATGACGCCGGCGCAGTGGGAGAGCCCTGAGAGCAGCCCCGTCGCCTCACCCAGCACATCCTCGATGCGGCGCTGGCGGTTGGATGCTGCGATCTGCGCATCGATCCTGGCGCGCTCGTCGGAGGTCATGGAGCCCACCTCCATCACCGCATCGACGAAGAAGCGCAGGCCCTGCTCGGTGGGAACGCGGCCCGCACTGGCATGAGGCGAGAAGATGAGGCCCGCGTCCTCCAGATCCATCATCACGTTGCGCACCGAGGCGGGCGAGAGATTGGACGGCAGGATGCGCGAAATGGTGCGCGAACCAACGGGTTCGCCGGTTTCGAGATAGGTGTCGACGAGGCGGCGGAAGATCTCGCGCGAGCGCTGGTCGAGCCCGGCGATGCCGCTGAGCCGCTCGTCCGGCAGGGGCTTGGGAGGATGGGGCGGGATCATGCTCATGGCCACACTGTAGAAATCAACTTGGCTGAGGTCAATCAAAGGGGCTAGAAGGCGCGTTTTCAGAACAAGGAATGAGCATCATGCGTCCATCCGGGCGGAAACCCGACGAATTGCGCGCCGTCAGCTTCGAGCGCGGCTTCACCCGGCACGCGGAAGGCTCCTGCCTCGTCCGTTTCGGGGATACGCATGTGCTGTGCACGGCCTCGCTGGAAGAGCGCGTGCCGCCGTGGCTGAAGGGCGGGGGGAAGGGCTGGGTGACCGCCGAATACGGCATGCTGCCGCGCGCCACGCATGAGCGCACCAGGCGTGAGGCATCGGCGGGCAAGCAGTCCGGCCGCACCCAGGAAATCCAGCGCCTCGTCGGCCGCTCGCTTCGCGCCGTCGTTGACCTCGTGGCGCTGGGCGAACGCCAGATCACCCTCGATTGCGACGTGCTGCAGGCCGATGGCGGCACCCGCACCGCCGCCATCACCGGCTCCTGGATCGCCTTGTTCGACTGCCTCAAGTGGATGGAGCAGCGCGCCATGTTCAAGACCTGGCCGCTGAAAGACCATGTCGCCGCTATCTCCTGCGGCATCCATGGCGGAACGCCGGTGCTCGACCTCGACTATCCTGAGGATTCCTCTGCAGGCACCGACGCCAATTTCGTGATGACGGGCTCGGGCGGCATCGTCGAGATCCAGGGCACGGCAGAAGGCGAGCCCTTCTCGGAGGCAACGCTGGCTGAACTTCTGGCGCTGGCCAAGAAGGGCATCGGCGAGCTCGTGGCCAAGCAGAAGGCGGCGATTGCGTGATGCAAACGCTGCGCAATCAGAAGATCGTGATTGCCACCCACAACAAGGGCAAGCTCGAGGAATTCGCGAGCCTGCTCAAGCCTTATGGCGTGGAGGCGGTAAGTGCGGGCGCATTGGGCCTGCCCGAACCCGCCGAGACCGAAACCACGTTCGCCGGCAACGCCCGCATCAAGGCACTCTCCGCCATGAAGGCCAGCGGCTTGATCGCGGTATCGGATGATTCCGGGCTCTGTGTTGAGGCGCTGGGCGGCGAACCCGGCGTCTACACTGCCGACTGGGCGGGGCCGGACCGCGACTGGAACCGCGCCATGCGGCTGGTGGAAGAGAAGCTCCAGGCCAAGGGCGCCACCAGCCCTGAAAGGCGACGTGCCTATTTCGCCTGCACGCTCTGCGTCATCTGGCCGGACGGCGAGGAGCGCATCTTCGAGGGCCGCGCCGAAGGCACGCTCACCTGGCCGCCACGGGGCCAGCTCGGCCACGGCTATGACCCGGTGTTCATGCCCGATGGCGAAACCCGCACCTTCGCGGAGCTCGCACCAGAGGAAAAAAATCGCATCTCGCACCGCGCACATGCGCTGGAAAAGCTCGTCCGTGACCTCTTCTGACGCCTTCGGCATTTACGTCCACTGGCCCTTCTGCAAGGCCAAGTGCCCCTATTGCGACTTCAACAGCCATGTGCGGCACGAGGCCGTGGATGCATTGTCCTTCGCGGGCGCGCTTGGTGCCGAACTCGCCTGGTTCGCGGAGCGCACCAAGGGCCGCAGCGTCACCTCCATCTTCTTCGGCGGCGGCACGCCCTCGCTGATGCCGCCGGAAGCCGTGGGCCATGTGCTCGACACCATCGCAAATCTGTGGAGCGTGTCTGCGCAGGTTGAGACCACGCTCGAGGCCAACCCCACCTCCATCGAGGCCGGGAATTTCCGCGGCTATCGCGCGGCGGGCGTCAACCGCGTTTCGGTCGGCGTGCAGGCGCTGAATGATGATGATTTGAAGGCCTTGGGCCGCCAGCATTCCTCCGAGGAGGCCCTCGCCGCCTTCCGCCTTGCGGCCAAGATCTTCCCGCGCGTCTCCTTCGACATGATTTATGCCAGGCCCAACCAGACGCCCGCGCAGTGGCGCGCCGAGCTTTCGCGCGCGCTTGGTGAGCAGCAGGGCCACATGTCGCTCTACCAGCTCACCATCGAACCCGGCACGGCCTATTTCGATCTCCATGAACACGGCAAGCTCGTGACCCCCACGGACGACCGCGCCGCCGACCTCTATGATCTGACACAGGAGCTGACGGAGAAGGCTGGGCTTTCGACCTATGAAATCTCGAACCACGCAGCACCCGGCCAGGAATCGCGCCACAACCTGCTCTACTGGCGCTACGGCGAGTATGCAGGCGCCGGCCCCGGCGCGCACAGCAGGCTCGCCGATGGCGAGAACCGCCGCGCGCTGATCGCCGAGAAGCACCCCGAGACGTGGCGTGAACTGGTGCACCGCCAAGGTCACGGCATCATCTCCGATAGTGTGGTGCCGCCTGCTGACCAGGCCAGCGAATACCTGCTGATGGGCATGCGCATCGCGGAGGGCATCGACATGGACCGCTATGCCGCGCTGGCGGGCCGCGAGATCGATTCCTCCAAGCTCGCCGGCATGAAGTCCATGGGCCTCATCAAGCGCCACGGCCAGCAACTGATGGCGACGGCGGATGGCCGCAAGCTGCTCAATGCCGTGATTGCGGAACTGGCAAGCTGACACTACGCTCCCCCTCAGCCAAATCATTCCTCTCCCCCACATGCGTGGGGGCGAGGGGGAAACAGGGGACAGACCGCGACAGCATGACAGATACCCGGCCCAGCTACATCATCGGCGCCCACCGCTATGAGGCGGAGCCTCTGGCGCCGGGGCTCTATGTGGTGGCAACCCCCATCGGCAATCTGGGCGACATCACGGTCCGTGCCCTCGCCACTCTGGCCGCTGCTGAGACTGTACTTTGCGAGGACACGCGAACCTCGGGCAAGCTGATGGAGCGCTTCGCCATCAGGACAAAGCTCTCCCCTTACCATGAGCACAATGCCCAGAAGGCGCGGCCACATATTCTGGAGCGGCTGCAACAGGGCGCCACCATCGCGCTTATCAGCGATGCTGGCATGCCGCTCGTCTCCGACCCCGGCTACCGGCTGGTGAAGGAGGCGGTGGAGCTTGGCATTCCCGTCACCGCCTGCCCCGGCCCTTCCGCCGTGCTCACCGGCCTCGCACTTTCCGGGCTCCCCACTGACCGCTTTCTCTTCGCGGGCTTCGTGCCGCAGAAGCAAGGCGAGCGCAGACGGCTGTTCGAGGAGTTCGCGAAGCTCAAGGCCACGCTCATCTTCTTCGAAAGCCCGCACCGCATCATCGAGACGCTGCACGACCTCGCCACGGCGCTTCCCGGCCGCGCCGTGGCCGTGACGCGCGAACTCACCAAGCTGCATGAGGAGGTGCTGCGCGGACAGGCGCAGGAGATTGCCGCGCAATTGGCGGCACGCGCCGCGGTGAAAGGCGAGATCACGCTGCTCGTTGGACCGCCCACGGAAGACGAGCCCGTCTCCGACGCCGACATCGACATAGCGATCAATCATGCGCTCAGCACCATGCCTGCCAGCAAGGCAGCCTCCGAAGTGGCGAAGCGCTTCAACGCCAACCGTGCAGACATCTACCAGCGCATCCTCTCCCGCAAGGAGAGCGATGGCGCGTGACCGCCGGAAATCCGAGGAGGCCGGCCGCACGGCAGAGATCGTCGCGCTGTGGTACCTGCGGCTGAAGGGCTGGCGGCTTCTGGCGCATCGCTACAAGTCGCATGCGGGCGAAGTGGACCTCATCATGCGGCGCGGCAGCGTCACCGCCTTCATCGAGGTGAAGGCGCGCAAGAGCCTAGATGGTGCCATCGAATCCGTCTCCCCCCGCCAGGCCCGGCGGATTTCGGCTGCGGCGCGAGGCTTTCTCGCGCAGGACCGCACGGCGGCCATGCAGGCCTGCCGTTTTGACATCGTCGCGGTGAGCCCCTACCACTGGCCCCGGCATATCGAGAATGCGTTCGAGGGAGACCAGTAAATGGCATTGAAGGTGGCGGTGCAGATGGACCCGATCCAGTCCATCAACATCACGGGCGATTCGACCTTCGCCATGATGCTGGAGGCGCAGGGCCGCGGGCATTCGCTGTTCTATTACCAGACGAAGACGCTGGCGCTGGGCGGCGGCTCGCTGTTCGCCTCGGGCAATGACATCTCGGTCAGGGACGAGAAGGGCAACCATTTCTCGCTGGGCGATGAGCGCCGCGCCGACCTGGCGACCTATGACGTGGTGCTGATGCGGCAAGACCCGCCCTTCGACATGGGCTATATCACCGCCACCCACATGCTGGAGGCGATCCACCCCAAGACGCTGGTCGTCAACGATCCGGCACAGGTGCGCAATGCGCCGGAGAAGCTCTTCGTGCTCAACTATCCGCAGTTCATGCCGGACACGCTGATCACGCGCGACCCCGTGGAACTCGCCGCCTTCCGCCGGACCCATGGCGACATCATCCTGAAGCCGCTCTACGGCAATGGCGGTGCGGGCGTGTTCCGGCTGGGCGAGAGCGACCAGAATTTCTCGTCACTGCTTGAACTTTTCACGCAGATGTTCCGTGAGCCCTTCATCGCGCAGCAATACCTGCCCGACGTGAGGAAAGGCGACAAGCGCATCATCCTCGTCGACGGCAAGGCGGTGGGCGCCATCAACCGCGTGCCCGCGCTGAACGAGAACCGCTCCAACATGCATGTGGGCGGCAAGGCCGAGCCGACGACACTCACCAGGCGTGAGCATGAGATCTGCGAAGCGCTGGGACCGGACTTGAAGCGCCGCGGGCTGATCTTCGTCGGCATCGACGTGATCGGGGATTATCTCACCGAGATCAATGTGACGTCACCCACCGGCATCCGCGAGGTGAAGCGCTTCGGCGGCGCGGATATCGCCAGCCTGCTGTGGGATGCGATCGAGGCGCGGCGGTAGCTGAGCATCTCCCTTCTCCCGTCCGCAGGATGGGAGAAGGTGCCCGAAGGGCGGATGAGGGCCTCAATCAACCGGCACCACTCGCGGACAGAGGCCCTCATCCGTCGCTGCGCGCCACCTTCTTGGATGATTGATTTGTACTAGGCTCAGTGAGCCGGGAGGGGCGGCCGCCCCTCCCGGCTGCTGATGGACGGATCGTCACCTTCCGAGCGCTTTCGCGCTGTATGGGAGCTGGATCGCCATCGGCATCTTCTTCCGGCCCGGATGGTTGCTGGAACAACCTGGTTCGTATCCAAGACGGGGATCAAGAAGATGACCGAACACAAGACTAACACATGCTGCGCCGGGATCGATGTCTCGAAAGAGAAGCTCGATGCCGTTGTCATGCCGGGGGCTGAGCACCTCGTGGTGGCCTATACCAAAGAGGGGCTCAAGGAACTCGATGCCTTCCTGTCCCGCCACAAGGTAGAGCGCATCGGCTTCGAGGCTTCGGGCGGCTATGAGCGGCGCCTGCTGGAGCACCTGAGGGCGGGCTCCATTCCCGCTGTGCGGGTGCAGCCCAAACAGGTGAGGGCCTTTGGAACCGCAAAGCTCAGGCGCGCCAAGAACGACAGGCTCGACGCCAGGCTCATCGCCCTGTTCACCGCCAGCCTCGAGCACCTGCCGCCCTTGCCAGGCCCGCTCAGCATCGAACTGGCCGAGCACTTGACCTTCATCGAGCAGATCGAGGACCGGATCGTCCTCGCCAAGACCAGCCTCGAGACCACCGTGAACCCCAGGCTCCGCCGCCTCCACAGCGCCGAGATCACCCGCCTCGAAACCCGCCGCAAGGCCGAACTCATGCGCCTGGCCAAGGCCGTCGAGGCCTCCAGCGAACTCGCCCGCCGCATGGCCAGGGTGTGTTCGATCAAGGGCATCGGGCTCAGAACCGGCTTGGCCCTCGTCATCAGGATACCGGAACTGGGACGCCTGAGCCGCGAGGAGGTGGCCGCCCTCTCGGGGCTCGCACCCTACGACAACGACAGCGGCAAAAGTGCCGGCAGACGCCACATCTCAGGCGGACGCCCCAGGCTGCGCACCAGCCTGTTCATGGCAGGCTTCTCAGCCATCCAATGGAACCCCGACATCAAGGCATTCTACGACCGCCTCAGAGCCAAGGGAAAGCATCACCTCTCAGCCCTCGTCGCCGCCATGCGAAAGCTCGTTATCCTCGCCAATGCCGTCGTCGCCAGAGACGCAGACTGGCAGCCAACACGCCCATGAACGAAACATGGTTGCTCCCATTGCTTCGCAACGGGAGAAGGGGAAGCATTGGGTTAGGCTGGGGCCAGTCCCAACATCCCCCGTGCCTCCGCAGCACTCGCCGGGTGACGATGATACTCCGTACACAGATCAGCGACGCGCTTCACCAGCTCGGCATTCGACTTGGCCAGCCGTGTCTCGTCCCAGCGGATGTTGTCCTCCAGCCCCGTGCGGCAGTGGCCGCCGCGTTCGAGGCACCAGCGGTTGACCTCGAGCTGGTGCCTGCCGATGCCCGCCGCGACCCAGGTCGATTCAGGCGCAAGCCGCGTCACCTCGTCCACCATGAAGTCGAAGGCCTGGCGGATCACCGGCATGGCATTCTTCACACCCATGACGAACTGCACATGCAGCGGCTTCTTCAGCATTCCCTC
>CAIYXE010000372.1 GCA_903930095.1 uncultured Hyphomicrobiales bacterium | reverse complement strand
TGCACAGGACGGAGATGGCGCTTGCGGCAAGGGCCGGAACGCCTTACACACCCGGCTTTAATGACACGCGCACCCCGTCCGCCGCTGATCAAGGCCCAGCATCTGCTGGCCATTGACGATATCTCATCCCTCGAAGCCATCCGCCTCCTTGATCTTGCCGACCGCTATGTCGGGGTCAGCCGCCAGACCGACAAGCGTGAACCGGTGCTGCAGGGCCGCACCCAGGTGAACCTGTTCTTCGAGGCCTCGACGCGCACGCAGAGTTCCTTCGAGATCGCCGGGAAACGGCTCGGCGCCGATGTCATGAACATGGCGGTTGCCACATCAGCCGTCTCCAAGGGCGAGACGCTGCTCGACACGGCAATGACCATCAACGCCATGCAGCCGGATTTCCTGGTGGTGCGGCACCAGTCTTCAGGGGCGGTGGAACTGCTGGCACAGAAGGTGTCCTGTGCCGTCATCAATGCGGGTGACGGGCAGCATGAGCACCCGACACAGGCGCTGCTCGATGCGCTCACCATCCGCCGCCACAAGGAGACTTTCGAGGGGCTGATCGTAGCGATCTGCGGGGACGTGCTGCATTCGCGCGTTGCGCGGTCCAACATCCACCTCCTCAACAAGCTGGGCGCGCATGTGCGGGTGGTCGCACCCTCCACACTGCTGCCGTCGGGTGTCGCCAATTTCGGTGTCGAGGTTCACCGCAGCATGGAAACGGGGCTGAAGGGCGCCGACGTGGTGATGATGCTACGGCTGCAGCTGGAGCGGATGACCGGAGCCTTCGTGCCGTCGATCCGCGAGTACTACCGCTTCTACGGCCTCAATGCCGAGACGCTGAAGATTGCGAAGCCTGAAGCCATGGTGATGCACCCCGGCCCCATGAACCGCGGCATCGAGATCGACTCGGACGTGGCCGACGGCGCGCAGTCGGTGATCCGCGAGCAGGTGGAGATGGGTGTTGCCGTGCGCATGGCTGTACTTGACGCGCTGTCGCGCAACATGGACAGCGGAGGACAGCCATGAAGAGTTCTCGCAGGGCCTTCGTGAACGCGCATATCGTGGCCCCCGCCCAGGGGCTGAACAGCGACGGCGGAATCCTCATCGAGGATGGCTGGATCCTGGGCGTGGGGTCCAAAGTGACGCGCGACAGTGTGGGAAGCGGCACGGCGGTGACGGACTGCAGGGGCCTGACCCTCATTCCCGGCCTCATCGACATGCGGGTGTTCACCGGCGAACCGGGCCTCGAATATCGCGAGACGCTTGCCAGTGCATCAGAAGCCGCAGCGGCGGGTGGTGTCACGACGATGATCGTGATGCCGAACACCCAGCCCGTCATCGACGATGCGGCGATCGTCGACTTCATCCTCAGGCGCGCGCGCGATACGGCTTCTGTGCGTGTCGCCCCAATGGCGGCGATCACCAAGAGCCTGGCGGGCGAGATGATGACGGAGATCGGCCTCCTGAAAGAGGCCGGGGCCGTGGCGATCACCGAAGGAACGAAGGCTGTCGCCAATGCCAATGTGTTCCGCCGTGCGCTCACCTATGCCAAGGACTTCGACATGCTGGTCGTGCAGCACGTCGAGGAGCCGATGCTGAGCTCAGGCGTGATGAATGCGGGCGAGGCGGCGAGCAGGCTGGGCTTGTCCGGCAATCCCGCCATGGCGGAAGTCATCATGCTGGAGCGCGACCTGCGCCTCGTCGAGATGACGGGTGCGCGCTACCATGCGTCCCAGATTTCGAGTGCGCTGTCGGTCGAGGTGATGCGCGCGGCCAAGAAGCGCGGCCTGCCCGTCACCTGCGGCGTCTCTGTGCATCATCTGGTGCTGAACGAAAATGACATCGGGGCCTACCGCACCTTCTTCAAACTGTCGCCGCCCTTGCGTTCCGAGGATGACAGGCGGGCACTGGTGGAGGCCGTGGCGGACGGCACCATCGACGTGATCGTCTCGGGTCATGATCCGCAGAGTGCGGATACCAAGCGCCTGCCCTTTGCCGAAGCGGCTTTTGGTGCGGTGGGACTGGAGACCATGCTGTCTGCCGCGCTCGGGCTGCACCACAATGAACACATGCCATTGTCGCGGCTGGTGGAGGCCATGTCATCACGGCCTGCCGAGATCCTCGGGCTCGAGGCGGGTCGGCTGGCGCCGGGGGCGCCGGCGGATTTCGCGCTGATCGACCTCAACCTGTCGTGGACGGTGGAGGAAGACACGCTCCGCTCCCGCGCCAAGAACTCTCCCTTCGAGCACCGCACGCTGGAAGGCCGCGCGGTGGAGACCATCGTTGCGGGCGAGAGCGTTTACGCTTACCCTCGGGGACATTGAGGTTCCCTTCTCCCGTCCGCAGGATGGGAGAAGGTGGCGCGAATGCGCCGGATGAGGGCTCTTTCGTGCGGCAGGACGCGCGGACAGAGGCCCTCATCCGCCCTTCGGGCACCTTCTCCCATTGCGTGCCGCAACGGGAGAAGGGAAAGCTGAACGAGAGGAAGTGAATGTCCGCCCTTGAAATGATCGTCTCGCTGGTCTTCGGCTATCTCTGCGGCACGATTCCGTTCGGGCTGATCCTGACGAAG
>CAIYXE010000371.1 GCA_903930095.1 uncultured Hyphomicrobiales bacterium | reverse complement strand
GCCGCTCCCAATGTGCTGAAGGCCATGAAGCGCCCGGCCAACCAGGAGAAGGTGCTGGACCGGCTGGCCAGTTGGCGATCGATCTGCCCGGACATCGCCATCCGCTCCACCTTCATCGTGGGCTTCCCCGGTGAGACGGAGGCGGATTTCGAATATCTCCTCCAGTGGATGAAGGAAGCCCGCATCGAGCGCGCCGGCTGCTTCAAATACGAACCCGTCTCGGGCGCCAAGGCCAATGTTCTGGGCCTGGCCCAGGTGCCGGATGAGGTGAAACAGGAGCGCTGGGAACGCTTCATGGAGGCCCAGCAGGCGATCTCTTCGGAAATCTTCCAGGGCAAGGTCGGCCGTGAGATCGACGTGCTGGTGGACGCGATCGACGAAGAGAACGGCGAAGCCATCGCCCGCTCCCCCTGGGATGCGCCCGAGATCGACGGCAACGTGTTCCTGCCCGGCGAGACGGACCTCAAGCCCGGCGACATGGTGCGTGTCCGGATCGTCGAGGCGGAGGAGTATGATCTCGTGGGCGAGCGGATCTCACGATGAAGGATGGGCTCGAGGCGGCCGTCCGGGATGGCGTGATCGACCGCGCCACGGCGGAGCGGCTCGCGCCCTATCTGGCAGGCAGCGCCCCAGCGCCGGAGGATGCAGACCCTGACGACGAGAAGCTGAGGTTCATTACCGGCTTCAACGACATCTTCGTCACGATCGGCCTCGTGATGTTCCTGGGCGCGCTTGGCTATCTCCTGTCCAATCTGGGGCTTGCCATTTCGGCGGCGAGCATTGCGGCGGCGGCCTGGGGACTGGCAGAGTTCTTCACGCGCGTCCGGCGCCTCGCGCTGCCGAGCATCGTGCTGCTGGTCATCTTCGTGAGCGCTGTCTTCATCACAGTGCTCGCGCTGTCCGACACCGGCGCATTGTCCTCGCTGTGGACGGATGACACAGCACCCGGCCCGGTACTGATCGGGGGTGTGGCCGCCGCCTTTGCGGCCCTGCTGCACTGGTATCGATTCCATGTGCCGATCACGGTGGCGGCGGGGACTGCGGCGGTGGCGGCAATGCTGCTGGCGATCTGCCAGATGGTGTCGCCGGGCCTGCTCGATGACCACCCCATTCCCATCTTCCTCTCGGCCGGTGCTGCAATCTTCGCGCTGGCGATGTGGTTCGACTCTTCCGACCTCAAGCGCCAGACGCGGCGGACCGACATTGCCTTCTGGCTGCACCTGCTGGCTGCACCGATGATCGTGCACCCGATCCTGATGTCCATGGTGAAGGACACGCCATCCGCCATGGCGGCGGCGCAGGTGATGGCCGTCTTCCTGATCCTCGCCGTGGTGGCGCTGGTGGTGGACCGGCGCGCCATCCTCGTCTCCTCGCTCGCCTATCTCGCCTATGCAGCGGGAACACTGATCCAGGCGGCGGGCGCGCAATCATCCTCCTTCGCCATCTCGACGCTGGCGGTGGGCGCGGTGGTGCTCATGCTGTCTGCCGCCTGGCGGCCGCTCCGCCGCGCCTTCATGGGGCTGCTGCCACAATCTGTCCGCAGCAGGCTTCCCGCTGTGGCATGAGCCTCAAGGACGCTCGGCAAAGGCCCGGTAATGGCTGGCCGCCATGCTGGTGATGAAGAACATCGACATCCACGCCAGCACGGCCATGACCGCGAAGGCCGTGGGCTTGACCCATGGCTGCGGCGCCGCCTGTTGGGCGAAGTATGCCCCCG
>CAIYXE010000370.1 GCA_903930095.1 uncultured Hyphomicrobiales bacterium | reverse complement strand
CTACCTCTCTGAGCCGGGCCCCGCTCTGCGCAATCACGTCCGGCATTCGGAAAGACCCGCCGATCTCGATCAGCTCTCCGCGCGAAGCGACGACCTCTCGCCCCGCACCGATGCACGTGAGACAGGCGAGCACGGCTGCTGCGCAGTTGTTCACGACAACTGCCGCCTCCGCCCCGGTCAGCTCACGCAAGAGAGCTTCAACATGCACATGCCGCGAACTCCGGCCGCCGGTCGCAAGGTCCAGTTCAAGATTGGAGTAGGACCTGCCTGCGTCCTGGATCGCCTCCAGCGCCTCAGGGGCCAGCAACGCCCGACCAATGTTGGTGTGGATGATTATTCCCGTGGCATTTATCACGCGCCTGAGGCTGCTGGTGCGACCTGACGCGATGGTTGCCTCCACGGTCGCAAAGAAGTGAGTCGTCAGGAACTCTGGTGGCGTTGTCTCACGACCGGATCGAAGCGCCTCACGAATTTCGTCCAGTCGGACGCGCAAGGCGTGCGCGACGACGCCGCGACCATACCGAACAACAAGCGGCGAGGCCTGCTCGGATTCAAGCAGGGCATGGACCTGGGGCAGCTTTCGAAATGCGTCGCTCACTAGCGCTGGGCCTTTGTCTGGCGGACGATCGGCGCGGCACCGTCCGTCCAATGGGAGTTACCTCCGGAATGGCCGGATTTCGCATGGTAGGCTGTAAATCGGCGCCGGCGCGAGAACTTTTCAAGTGACAGAGGATTGGCACCTCGCTTCGAGTGCGAGGAGTCCGAGCGCGCGAAATCCCTGATCATTGAAAACCGACTTGAGTGAAGCGCGAGAACTTCCGCATGTCGCTCGGACCAAAACTCGTCTCTCGCGGTCGCAGTTGCGGCGCCCAGTGCTCAATTCGAGTGACCGCCTGGCGGATCACCGCATGGCAGGCCGGGGGCACGAACTCGCTTCCGACGGTCCTGCCGCGCACGCCCTGAATCAGTTCGAGAGAGCGCGTGCCGGTCGACTGGTATCCCTCAGTCCTACAGTACCCGCTCAGGATTGGCCCGTTCACGAGGCGACCGTATACGCGCTAGGCGGTCTATCACTTGTAGATTACGGTCAGTGATCGGGTGACTGCGGAGGGATGAGGCTTGCAGAACAGTGTCGTACAATGGGCCGTGTTTATCGGCTTGACGCTCGCCATGGCTCTCGCAACGGCATGGCAAGTACGTCGCATGGGTGGCCGCTCGTCGGACTCAAACCGCGAATTCTTTCTTGCCGGCGGAAACCTGACGTGGCCGTTCGTGGCAGGCTCAATAACGCTCACCAATCTCTCGACAGATCAGCTCGTTGGAATGAACGGCAACCAGATGTTGCTGCTTGCGTGGTGGGAGCTGTCGGCAATCGCCGGCCTCCTGATGCTTTGCTATGTCTTCCTGCCGATCTATTACCGTAACAACTGCACCACTACGACAGAGCTTCTGGAGCGAAAGTACGGCTCCAAGTATCTTCGCGCGAGCGTCTCCATACTTTTTCTGCTCGGCAATGTTTTCATCTACCTGCCGATCATGCTCTACACGAGCTCCCTATTCCTGAAGACCCTCCTTGGCATCGATGTTCCGCTTGTCGTGATCGCGGCGGCCCTCGCCGTTGTTGGCGCAGGCTATGCGATTTCAGGCGGGCTGCGCGCGGTTGCAGTTTACGACACCATTTCGGGAATCGGGGTCCTCGGCTTGGCTGCGCTCGTCGTCATACTTGCGCTTGCCGCCATTAATTTCGATTTCTCTGGAATCCCCATGGAACGGCTTTCCATGATTGGCGACGAGACATCACCAATACCCTGGCCCACGCTGCTGACAGGCATGATCTTCATTCAGATGTTCTACTGGAGCACAAACCAGACCATCACGCAGCGTGCAATGGCTGCGCCCTCCCTGAGGGAGGGGCAGAAAGGCGTGCTCGCTGCAACGGTGATCCGCATCATCTTCATACCGGCGATCGTGGTCGTGCCCGGTGT
>CAIYXE010000369.1 GCA_903930095.1 uncultured Hyphomicrobiales bacterium | reverse complement strand
GGGCGGACTTCGGAGGAGACGAGCTTGTCCTTGGTCTGGGACGAGAACTTCGGGTCAGGCACTTTCACCGAGAGCACGCAGGTCAGCGCCTCGCGCGCGTCGTCACCTGTCAGCTGCACCTTCTCCTTCTTGGCGATGCCGCTGTCATTGGCATAATTGTTGACCACGCGCGTCAGCGCGCCGCGGAAGCCCGCAAGATGCGTGCCGCCGTCGCGCTGTGGAATGTTGTTGGTGAAGCACAGCACATTCTCGTGGTAACTGTCGTTCCACCACAGCGCACAGTCGACGGTGATGCCGTCCTTCTCGCCATGGATCATGATCGGCTCGGAGAGGACCGCCTGCTTGGTGCGGTCGAGATAGCGCACGAAGGCCGCGATGCCGCCATCGTAGAAGAGCTCCACCAGCTTGTCCTCGACGCCGCGCTTGTCGGTGAGGAGGATGCGCACGCCAGAATTGAGGAACGCCAGCTCGCGCAAGCGGTGCTCGAGCGTTGCGAAGTCGAACTCGGTCATGGTGAAGGTTTCAGGAGAGGGCAGGAAGGTCACCTCCGTGCCGCGCTTGTCCGGCGCATCACCCACCACCTTCAGCGGCGCATCGGGTTCGCCATGGGTGAAGCTCATGAAATGCTCCTTGCCATCGCGGAAGACGGTGAGCTTGAGCTGGGTCGAGAGCGCGTTCACGACAGAGACGCCCACCCCGTGGAGGCCGCCCGAGACCTTGTAGGAATTCTGGTCGAATTTTCCGCCCGCATGCAGCTGGGTCATGATGACTTCCGCAGCAGAGACCCCCTCGCTTGAGTGGATATCGGTGGGAATGCCGCGGCCATTGTCGGTGACGCTGCAGGAGCCATCAGCGTTGAGTGTCACCGTCACGCGCGTGGCATGGCCCGCGAGCGCTTCGTCGATCGCATTGTCGACGACCTCATAGACCATGTGATGCAGGCCCGAGCCGTCATCGGTGTCGCCGATGTACATGCCGGGGCGCTTTCTCACCGCATCGAGGCCCTTCAGCACCTTGATCGAGTCGGCGCCGTAGGTACCACTTCCGTTGCCGGTGCTTTCCGTGTCTGACATCAGCGTTCCATCACTTCCCTGACCAGCCCGTCCTCCACATGGAAGACAGCGCCCGCATCACCAATCGCCTCGAACAGCTGGGCATCTGTTCCCGTCATCCAGCTCTGCGACCCAAGGGCCGCCAAAGCCTCCAGCAAGCTTCTCCGCCGCGCCCTGTCGAGATGGGCGGCCACCTCGTCGAGGAGCAGAACCGGGGCGACCCCCGCACCGGCCTTGACCGCCCTTGCCTGCGCCAGGATGAGGCCAATCAGCAGCGCCTTCTGCTCGCCCGTCGAACATTGTCCGGCAGGCATCGCCCGCGGCCCATGAACCACGGCCAGATCTATCCTGTGCGGCCCTCTGAGCGTGCGGCCAGCCGCCCGGTCGATACCCCGCGAATCGGATAGAATTCTACGATATTCATCCTCGACTTGCACCGCCGGCTTTTCAGCGATCAGGGCTTCGATCTCGCCCTCCACGGCAACTTCCGCCCACGGAAAGGAACTCGCCGCGCGGCCTTCCCCTATATGGGTCTGCAGCGCCTCCAATCCAACCAGCCGCGCGGCGGAAATCGCCACCGCCGCCTCCGCCATCTGGGCCTCGAGTCCGGCGAGCCAGGCGGCGTCCGGGCGGGTGCCTGCAAGCAGCAGGTTGCGTTCGCGCATGACCTTCTCGAACACCAGGATGCGCGAAGCGTGCTCCGGGTCCGAGGCCGCCACCAGCCGGTCCAGGAAGCGGCGGCGGTCCGAGGCGGGCCCCGCGAACAACCGGTCCTGGGCCGGCGTGAGCCAGAGCAGGCGCATGTGCTCACCCAGCGCGCCGGAGCCCTTCTGCGCCTGTCCGTCGATGACCACGGCACGTGCTCCTCCGTCGCCCGCGTCCGGCTGGCAGCCCCAAGCGGTTCCGGCCGACACATGACCGTGGGGAGCCTCGATCCCAGCGGCGATGGCCCAGCCCCCCGGGCCATCCTGCCGTGCCAGCTCCTCGAAGGGGGCGCCGCGCAGGCCGCGGCCAGGCGCCAGAAGCGATATGGCTTCGAGCACATTGGTCTTGCCCGCACCATTCGCCCCCGTGAGCGCAATGAGCCGCGCATGGGTTTGAAGCCGAAGATCCCGGTAGTTGCGGAACTCGGTGAGCGTCAGCCTGGCGATGGCAAGGGTCGGGGAAGCGGTCACAAACGCGGCTTACACCCGCATGGGCATGAGCACATAGAGGGCCTGCTCGTCAGAAGGGTCACGGATGATAGTGGGCGAGCCCGCATCCGCGAGCTGGAACTCCATGCCATCGGACTTGATCTGCGATGCGACGTCCATCAGGTAGCGGGCGTTGAAGCCGATATCGAGCGGATCGGCCTCATAGGAGCACGCCACCTCCTCCTCGGCTGAGCCGGAATCGGGATTGTTCACCGTCAACACCACCTTGTTGCCGCCGATCTGCAGCTTCACGGCGCGGCCCTTCTCCATGGAAATGGTCGAGACGCGGTCGACCGCGGCGGAGAAGCTTTTGGCATCAAGCTCCAGCTTCTTGTCATTGTTGCGGGGGATGACGCGTTCATAGTCGGGAAACGTGCCGTCGATCAGCTTGGAGGTCAGCACCAGATCGCCAGCAGCGAAGCGGATCTTTGAGGCGGACAGCGACACCTCCACCGCGCCGTCCATGCCTTCGAACAGCTTCACGACCTCCAGCACCGTCTTGCGCGGCACGATCACACCCGGCATGCCTTTGGCGCCGTCAGGCCGGGGGATCTGCGCCTGGGCGAGCCTGTGGCCATCCGTGGCCACCGCGCGCAGCAGGCTGCCATTGGCCACTTCATGGAAATAGATACCGTTCAGGTAATAGCGGGTCTCCTCCGTCGAGATCGCAAAACGCGTCTTCTCGATCAGGCCCTTGAGATCGCCCGCGGTCAGGGTGAAGCTGTTGGGGAAATCGCCCGCGGCAAGATCGGGGAAATCCTCATGCGGAAGCGCCTGCAGCGAGAAGCGCGAGCGGCCCGCGAAGATCGACACGCGCTGGCCGTCACCTGCCTGTTCGAGCTCGAGCTGGGCGCCGTCCGGCAGCTTGCGGACGATGTCGTAGAGCATATGGGCGGGAACCGTCGTGGCGCCGGACCTGGCGATCTCCGCCGGGACGCTTTCGACGATCTCGAGGTCGAGGTCGGTGGCGGTCAGCCTCAGCCGCCCATCGCCTGCCTGCAGCAGCACGTTGGACAGGATGGGAATGGTATTCCGGCGCTCCACGACGCTCTGCACATGAGTGAGCGCCTTCAGGAAGGCTGACCTTTCGATCGTGACGCGCATTACCGGAGAACCCCTTGCTTTCCACAACCGGCCCTTGCCGGGGCGGTAACTTTGGCGCGGTTACAGGCGGAGTTCAAGGGTCAACCGGGGCTTATCAGCCCTGTTCGACAAGCCTGATCAGCAAGGCGACCTCGCGGGCCAGCCTGTCGTCGGTTTTGATCTGGTCCTCGATCTTGCGCACCGCGTGGAGCACCGTCGAATGGTCGCGGCCGCCGAAGCGCCGGCCGATCTCCGGCAGGGAGCGCGCCGTCATCTTCTTCGCCAGATACATGCCGATCTGGCGCGGCACCACCACGCTGCGCGCGCGCCGGGGCGAGAGGAGATCGGTGCGCCCGACATTGAAGTGCCGGCCCACCACCTTCAGGATATCGTCGATCTTGACGCGCGAGCCATCGGGGTTGGCCTGCATGTCGCGCAGCACGAGAGAGGCAAGGTCCAGCGTCACCGACGCCTGGTTGAACTGCTGGTAGGCGGCGATGCGGTTGAGCGCTCCTTCAAGCTCGCGCCCCGACCCGCTGATGCGGCTCGCGACGAATTCGAGCACCTCTTCGGGGATCACCACGGAGGCGTCACGCTTCAGCATCGTCTCATAGCGGCTCCTGAGGATGCGCCGCCTGGTGTCGAGATCGGGAAGCTCGATGTCGACGACGAGGCCTCCCATCAGGCGCGAGCGCATGCGCAGATCGATCGAGTCGAGCTGGGCGGGCGGAACATCTGCCGCCACGATCACCTGGCGGCGCGAGTCGACGAGCGAGTTGAAGGC
The DNA here is from genome assembly GCA_903930095.1 of uncultured Hyphomicrobiales bacterium. Classification (GTDB taxonomy): domain Bacteria; phylum Pseudomonadota; class Alphaproteobacteria; order Rhizobiales; family Aestuariivirgaceae; genus Aestuariivirga. The sequence goes on along the minus strand of CAIYXE010000369.1, from coordinate 7,180 downwards.
GTTGCAGAATTCCTGCTGCATGGTCTTGCCCTGCAGGAACTGGAAATCGTCGATCAGCAAAACGTCGATCGCCTGGAACTGGTCCTTGAAGGCCAGCGTGTCGCGCTGGCGGAGCGCCATCACGAAATTGATCATGAAGCGCTCGGCGGTGAGCAGCATCACCCGCCGGTCCGGCCGCTTGTCGCGGATGCGGTGGGCGACGGCGGAGAGAAGATGCGTCTTGCCCAAGCCAGAGCCTGCGTGAATGAACAGCGGGTTGAAGCTGATGGCGGCGCCCGGCGCCGCATCGGCCACGCGGCACATGGCGGCATGCGCCAGCTGGTTGGAGGGGCCCACCACGAAGCTATCGAAGGTCTGCCCGGGGTCGAGTTGCGGGGTCCTATCCGCCGCGGCGGCCTGTGCCGCGGCGACGACGCTTGGCTGTTGCGCTGCCGTTGCGGATGGCTCCGGCGCCTGGGCGGCGCCCTCGGCTTGCGGCCTGGGTGCAATGCCGCCCCGCATGCGCACACGCACATGCATGGAGTCGAGCGGGCCCAGTTCCGCCTCGCTGATCTTGTGCAGCTTGGACAGGTAATGCGACTCGATCCAGGACTTCAGGAAGCGGGTCGGAACGGAAACGGTCAGGCGGCCGGAATCGAGGTCCTCGGCCTCCATGCGGGCGAACCACGAAGTGTAGAGATCTTCACCAAGTTCAGCCCTGAGCCGCTGCGCAACACGATCCCACTTCGCCTTCACATCCGTCACTGACGTCATCTACCGCATCCCTTCGCGCGCATTCTGCGGCGCGCATTGTCTTTGCGGCTGAACCGGTGGTTCAACCGTCTCATGTTTCCGAGCCTGGCAACCGCTAGAGGCTGCCTGGCCCTGGGCCGAAGAACTGCATGATTGGTCTGACCATCACATGCTCCTGCCGTAGCATCTTTGTCTTGCCGGTCGTGGTTCTTCTCGGGTTCGTTACGCGTATCTACCCTACACACAAACACACGAGCTTCGCTTGGACGGAGGCCGCCCAGCAAACGCCACCACTGACCGCTAGCCAGAACCGCAGGGCCAAGCCCGGCCCAGGTTCCGATTTTTGCTGCAGACGACTGGCCACAAGGCCCGTCCGCACAAAGAACTTACAAAAGCGCCAACAGCCCAAGCAACCTGATTCCGGAAACGCTCCGTACACGGAGGGGGAGCGGCACCCGCCAGCTGCGCCCGGCCTTCCGGCGGACAATCCTAAGGTGCTGAGATAGCTCCGATTTTCGTGCCTTGCCCCGTTCCGGAGATGGGTGCGGAAGTGTCTGCAACCCAACACAACCTGCTGGCTACGTGCCGCGCGCCACCATGCGGGGCGCGGCGTGTTTTTCGGCATGACCTGTAAGCCATTGGTAAACAATGGCGATTTCTGCGCGAGACAATCCGTTCGCTGACAAATGTGGAAACTGTGGAAAACAAAAAAGCCGGGCAGAAACTGCCCGGCACACGATAATTGACGCATTGACCCCGCAACTGCAGGATGCAGAGGCGAGAAGTCAGCCCTTGAGGGCCTTTACACGCGCGGCAAGCCGCGACACCTTGCGGGAAGCCGTATTCTTGTGGAGCACGCCCTTCTGGGCGCCCCTCATCAACTCGGGCTGGGCAGCGCGGAGAGCGGCCTGGGCCTCGGACTGGTTGCCGGCGGCAATCGCCTCCTCCACCTTGCGCACATGGGTGCGAATGCGGCTAACGCGGTTCTTGTTCACTGCGGTACGGCGGGCGGCAACGCGGGTGGCCTTCTTCGCCGATTTTGTATTGGCCATGAGGTTTGGTCCTGCTTCTCTGAAATTCGTTTGACGGGCCATCAAAAACGAAGGACCGCATGCCCTAAGGCAGGCGGACCGGCTTCCCGGCCCATCGGGATGCCGGGCTTATAGTGACGCCCGCCGCCGCCGTCAATGGCTTACGGCTTCTCCCATTTGCGGCTCTTTTCCGAGCGGAAAAAGGCGTCGATGATCCGCATGTTCTGGATGGCGTCTTCCACCCCCCACACAGGCTTCTGCTTGCCCCGGATGACGCGGCCGAAGGCCTCTGCCTGCAGCTGATACTGGTCCGACACGGGAAGTTCCGTCCATTCCCCCACATTCATGTCCATGCCCTGAAGGAAGTAGCGGTTGGGCCGGTCGGGCGGTGCGTTGAAGGGAATTTCGATCTCGATCCGGCCCTTGGTGCCCATGATGTTCACCCGCTGGTAAGGGGCGAGCTGGGTGGAGACGGTAAAGGAGAGATGCCTTCCCTCACCGAAATCGGCCAGGCCTCCCGCCAGCCGGTCGGTCTTGAACTTTGGGTCGCGGTCGAAGGTGGCCGTCACGGCCTTCGGCTCCGCATTAAAGATGAAGCGCGAGACAGTGATGGGGTAACACCCGATATCGAGCAGGCCGCCACCGCCAATGTCCGCCATGTTGCGCACGTTCTTCGGGTCGCGGTTGAAATAGGCGAACATCACCTGGATGGCACGCACGTCGCCGATCTTCTTCTTCTTCACCAGGTCACGCGCGGCGAGCCACTGCGCGGCGTGGCGCACCATGAAGGCCTCCGCCACGTGGACATTCTTCACCTTTTTGAGCTGCATCGCCTCCTTCGCCGTGATGGCGATGGGCTTCTCGCACAGCACATGCTTGCCGGCCCTGGCGGCCTGAAGCGTCAACGGCACGTGCAGGTGGTTGGGAAGCGGATTGTAGACGGCCTCGATCTCGGGGTCGGCCAGCATCTCCTCATAGGAGCCATAGGCCTTGGGAATCCCGAGCTTTCCGGCCCATTCCTCCGCCGTCTTCTTCTTCCTGGACGAGATCGCGACGATCTCCACGTCCTTGCTCTTCAGCATGCCAGGAATGACCTTCGCCACCCCGATGTTTGCCGTCGAGATAATGCCCCACTTCACAGGCTTCATATGAATGCCTCCCTCAATTCAGGACGCCATGTCTAGTCTGGTACGGCCCGGGTTGAAAGACCGTTCGAGAAAGGCTGCAAGATAGTCGCGGGTGAGCGCCCTCGGCGTCTCGGGGTCGTTCGGCTTGCCTGTCAGCGCATAGCGCAGCCACAGCCCGTCAATCATGGCGCCAATGCCCTCGGCAAGCCGCAACGCCTCGGACTCCGGAACAAGGCGGCGCAATTCATGGACGAGACTGCTCCTGAGGCGGCGATGATAGACGGAAAGAATATTCCGCAGCCTGTCGGACTGGCGGGCATTGCCGTAAAGCGCCAGCCATGCGCTGAAGACCTGTTCGTCGAACTGCTCATCGCCAAAACAGGCGTCGATGATGGCGCAGACACGCTGGTGCGGACCGGATGCATGGGAAAGACGGGCCACGACGTCAGTCCGGAGTTCGGCCAGCAGATGCCGCATGGTGGCGAAGAGCAGGTCGTCCTTGTTATGGAAATAGTGATGAACCAGTCCGGCGGACATGCCGGCACGTTCAGCGATGCGCAGGACCGTGGCATTGGCGAAACCCTGCTCATGGATAACAGCGATTGCAGCCTCTACCAGCTGCTGGCGCCTGATCGGACCCATTCCCAGCTTCGGCATAACCCCTCCCGCAAGAAGCGTAGATTTTCTTTGGTTGTCCGTCCAAGAAAAAGTTGCGGCCCGGTGCTGCTGTAGCCTAGAATTCAATGATCACCCGAGAGCGCTGACAAGGACTCCCGGGAAAACATGGGAGAAGTGAATGAAGTCGATCATGATCAAGAGTCTGGCGGCCGCGGCGATTATTGGGTCGGCAATGGCGGCATCCGCACAAGCGGCTGAACCGGAAAGCTGCAAGGCCGTGCGCTTTGCCGATGTGGGCTGGACCGATATTCAGGTCACCACGGGCGCCACCTCGGTGGTGCTCGAGGCTCTGGGCTACGAGCCGCAGGTTTCAACGCTGTCGGTGCCTGTCACCTATGCCTCGCTGAAGAACAAGGACATCGATGCCTTCCTCGGCAACTGGATGCCCTCGATGACGGCTGACATCCAGCCCTACCTCGACGACAAGTCGGTGGAGCAGATCGGCACCAATCTCGAGGGCGCGGGCTACGGCCTGGTCATCCCGCAGTATGTGGCCGATGCTGGCGTCAAGTCGCTCGCCGACCTCGGCGCAAACGCTGAGAAGTTCGGCGGAAAGATCTACGGCATCGAGGCCGGCAACGACGGCAACCGCATCATCCAGACGATGATCGACGATCCGAAGAACAATCTCTCCGGCTTCACGCTGGTCGAGAGTTCGGAAGCCGGCATGCTGACGGAAGCCGAGAAGGCCATGAAGAACAACGAATGGATCATCTTCCTCGGCTGGACGCCGCACCCGATCATGGGTGAGATGAAGATCCACTACCTCGACGGCATGGGTGACTCAGGTTTCGGTGCGGCGAGCGTGCTCACCAATGTGCGCGCGGGCTACACCCAGGAATGCCCCAATGCCGGCAAGCTGCTCTCCAACCTCAAGTTCACGCTCGAGATGGAAGGCGCGATGATGGCCCCGGTCCTCAAGGACGGCGCTGATCCCAAGGAAACCGCCAGGGCTTGGCTGAAGGCCAATCCCGATGCGGTGAAGCCCTGGCTCGAGGGTGTGACAACCTTCGACGGTGGTGACGCCGCTGCTGCGGTCGCGGCCGCGTTGAAGGGCTAAAGACAGGTACAAAGGCCCGGGAGATTGTCCTCCCGGGCCTTTTCTCACCCACGGGGGAAGGACACATGGATCCGGTCTCCGATCTGATCAGATCGTGGAAGATACCCGTCGGCAAATGGGGCAAGAGCCTCATCGACTTCGTCGTCGACTACTTCCAATGGCTGTTCGACGCGCTGAAGATCTCGCTGAATTTCGTGGTCGAAGGCACCACCGCGGGGCTTCTGATGTTGCCGCCGGTGGTGCTGGCGTTGCTGATTGCCCTGTTTGCCTGGTGGCTCCGCAAGTCCTGGAAGCTGGCCCTTGGGGTGCTGGTCGGCCTTCTCTTCATCCTCAATCAGGGCCTGTGGAAAGAGACGGTGCAGACGCTCGTGCTGGTCACGGGCGCCACCGCCCTCTCCATGGGCATCGGCGTGCCGCTCGGCATATGGTCGGCACACAATCCACGCGTCTGGCGCGTGCTGCAGCCGGTGCTCGACCTGATGCAGACCATGCCGACATTCGTCTATCTGATCCCGATCCTGATCCTCTTCGGGCTGGGCGCTGCACCGGCGCTCATCGTCACCATCATCTTCGCCATGCCAGCACCCGTGCGCATGACCTATCTCGGCATCACCTCGATCCCGAGGCCCATGATCGAGGCGGGAGAGGCCTTCGGCGCCACCAAGCGGCAGCTCCTGTGGAAGGTTGAACTGCCGGCAGCCCTGCCCTCGATCATGGCGGGGCTCACCCAATGCATCATGCTGTCGCTGTCCATGGTGGTCTTCGCAACGCTTATCGGCGCACCGAGCCTCGGCAATCCTGTGAACAAGGCGCTGGCCAACCGCAACATTCCCTTGGGGATAGAGGCTGGCCTCGCCATCGTGGTCCTGGCCATCATCCTCGACCGCATGCTGGCCTCCCGGTCGGGAGCCAAGAAATGACGGCGGCGATCGAGTTCAGGAACGTCGACATCATCTTCGGCGAGAACGCCGCCGAGGCGCAGAAGCTGGCGCGTGACGGCGTGAGCCGCAGCGAGATCCTGAGCCAAACCGGGGCGGTGCTGGGCGCCACGGGCGCCAACCTCACCGTCAACGAAGGCGAAATCAGCGTGCTGATGGGGCTTTCAGGCTCCGGGAAGTCCACACTGCTGCGCGCGGTGAACGGCCTCAACAAGGTGACGGGCGGCGCCGTTCTGGTGAAGGATGGCGAGCGCATGGTAGATGTCGCCAGCTGCAACCAGGCAGCCCTCAGGCACATCCGCCAGAAACAGGTGTCGATGGTGTTCCAGCAGTTCGCGCTCCTGCCCTGGCGCACGGTGCGCGAGAACGCGGGCTTCGGCCTCGAACTCTCGGGCGTGCCCGAGGCTGAGCGCAGGACACGGGTGGACAAGCAGCTGAAGCTGGTCGGCCTCGAACAATGGGCCAACAAATACGTGCATGAACTCTCGGGCGGCATGCAGCAGCGCGTAGGCCTGGCCCGCGCCTTCGCCACCGAAGCGCCGATCCTGCTGATGGACGAGCCCTTCTCGGCCCTCGATCCGCTGATCCGCACCAAGCTGCAGGACGAGCTGATCCAGCTGCAGAAGCAGATCAGGAAGACCATCCTCTTCGTCAGCCATGACCTTGAGGAGGCGCTCAAGATCGGCAACCGCATCACCATCATGGAGGGCGGGCGCATCGTGCAGTCGGGCACGCCGGAAGACATCGTGCTGCGGCCCGCCAACGACTATGTGCGGGACTTCATCGCCAATGTGAACCCACTCTCCGTGCTGACCGCCTGGAACGTGATGCGGTCGCTTTCCGAACTGGAGCGCTGCAGCGACGGCTGGGTATGGCTCGACAAGCGCCGCACCACGCGCTTCCAGCTCGACGCCACGGACAAGGTCGTTGCCGCCGAGCGCGACGGCCAGCCGGCCACATGGGTCTCCTGTGACAAGATCGAGATGCCGGCCGAAGAGGGCACGCGGCCCGTCTACTGGGCGAGGCCAGGCACGTCCCTCAAGACCGTCATGCTGGCAATCCACAACACCGACGTCGCCCCGGTGGCGATCTTCGATGAGAGTGACCGGTTCGTTGGCGCCATCGGCGTCAGGAACGTGCTGCAGGCTGTGCTCAAGCGGCCGGAGCCGTGACCACATCCCACGCATCGCCCGCGGCGAGCGGACCCACGCCAAGATGCCGTGCAATGGTCTGGCCAATATCGGCGAAGCTCTCCCTCAGGCCGAAGCTTCCCGGCACCATGCCGCGCATGTAGGTCATCACCGGCACCTGCTCGCGCGTGTGGTCGGTGCCTCTCCATGTCGGGTCATTGCCGTGGTCGGCCGTGAGCACGAGGAGATCTCCTGGCTTCAGCTTCGCCAGGACGCGAGGCAGTTCCGCATCGAAGGCTTCGAGCGCGCGGCCATAACCAACTGGATCGCGACGGTGGCCGAACTCGCTGTCGAAATCGACGAAATTCGTCATCAGGAAGCCGCCGTCGGCCAGGCCATCCATGTTGGCCAGCGTCGTGTCCATGAAAGCCCTGTTGCCCGCGACCTTGATCTCGCGGCCCGTGCCCACATGGGCATAGATGTC
>CAIYXE010000368.1 GCA_903930095.1 uncultured Hyphomicrobiales bacterium | reverse complement strand
CAGCAGTGAACTGGGCGCCATGCGCCAGGTGCTGGTGGAGACGGAGGCGATGGGCCGCACCGAGCATTTCGCGCAGGTGAAGTTTGAAAGCCGCATGGCGCCGGGCGCCATCGTCACCGCACAGGTGACGGGCCGCGGCGCGTCCCATCTGGAGGCCAGGCTCGCCGCATGAGTTTCTTCAGGAAGCTGTTCAACCGCGGCACCGGAAAGCCCGAGGAGGATGCGGCGCCGCCGCCTGCGGCCGCGGAAACCGTGCTGGCACCACAGCCGGAACCGGAGCCGGAGCCCGCACCGGCCAGTGCCGGGGCCGAGCCTGATCAGGAGCGTTCGCGCGGCTGGTTCTCGCGCCTGTCTGAGGGTCTTTCAAAGTCCTCGCGCTCGATCACCGGCTCCATCACCTCGATCTTTACCAAGAAGAAGCTCGACAAGGCGACGCTCCAGGACCTGGAGGACGTGCTCCTCCAGGCCGATCTCGGCCTGCCCATGGCCGAGCGCATCGTGAAGGAAGTCTCGACAGGCCGCTACGACAAGGAGATCGACCCGGAGGAGGTGAAGCGCATTCTCGCCGCGGAAGTCTCCAAGGTGCTCAAGCCCGTCGAGGTGCCGTTCAACTTCGGCAGCCAGAAGCCCTTCATCGTCCTTGTCGTGGGCGTCAATGGCGCGGGCAAGACCACCACTATCGGCAAGCTCGGGTCCATCGCGCGGGCGGAGGGCCACAAGGTGATGTTCGCCGCCTGCGACACGTTCCGCGCGGCGGCCATCGAGCAGCTGAACGTCTGGGGCGGCCGCATCGGCGCGAAGGTCATGTCCAGGCCCACCGGCGCGGATGCGTCCGGCCTCGCCTTCGATGCCATCGCGCAGGCGAAGGAAGACGGCACTGACATCCTGTTCATCGACACGGCGGGCCGCCTGCAGAACAAGCAGTATCTGATGGATGAGCTCGACAAGATCGTGCGCGTCATCAAGAAGCAGGACGAGACAGCGCCCCATGCCGTGCTGCTGGTGCTCGATGCCACAACAGGCCAGAACGCCATGGCCCAGGCCGAGATCTTCACCAAGGTCGCAGGCGTCACCGGCCTCATCATGACCAAGCTCGACGGCACGGCGCGCGGCGGCATCCTCGTCGCCATCGCGGAGAAGTTCCGCATTCCCGTCCACGCCATTGGCGTTGGAGAGGGAATCGAGGACCTTCAGCCCTTCGACGCCGAGGGTTTCGCCCGCGCAATTGCCGGACTGGAGGAGAGATGAGTGACGCGCCGGCCCCGAAGCTGGGGCAATGGACCAAGCTGCTGATCGAGATGGGCCCGCTGGTCGCCTTCTTCATCGCCAACTGGAAGGCTGGCATCTTCTGGGGGACCGGCATCTTCATGGCGGCCACGGCGGCAGCGCTGACCGCATCCTGGGTGCTTACCCGCAAGATCGCCATGGTGCCGCTCGTATCGGCCGTCTTCGTTGCACTTTTCGGGGCGCTGACGCTCTGGCTCCACTCTGAACTCTTCATCAAGGTAAAGGTCACGCTCATCAACGCCCTCTTCGGAGCCGTCTTGCTCGGAGGCGTGGCCATGGGGCGAAGCTACATCAAGCTCATCATGGGCGAGGCGGTGAAGCTCACGGAGGAAGCCTGGCGCACGCTGTCGATCCGCTGGGGTGTGTTCTTCCTCGCCATGGCTGTCCTTAACGAGGTGGTCTGGCGCAACTTCTCCACTGATGCCTGGGTCAACTTCAAAGTCTTCGGCCTGTTGCCCATCACCTTGGCCTTCGCTTTCGCCAATGCGCCCTACATGACGAAGCACATGATCGAGGACGACAAGGCCGACGCTCAGTAGGGCTTCGGGTCGCCGTATTCTCCCGGCGGGTTCGAGAAGGGCGGGAAATCCGCAACGCCCTCAACACTGCGGTACTGCTCAAGCGCCCAGATGACAGAGGGGAAGGCGATCTCATCCCACGGGATCTCGCTCCAGCCCGCAAGCTTCACCTCGAGGCTCTCCGGGCCTGCCGAAATCGAGGCGGACTCGAGGTGTGCCAGATACATGATCTGCACCTGTGCGATGCGCGGTATGGTGTAGACGGCGAGCAGGCGGTCAATGACGATCCTGGCATTGGCCTCCTCCAGCGCTTCGCGCATGGCGGCCTGTTCGGCCGTCTCGCCCAGCTCCATGAAGCCCGCGGGCAGCGTCCAGTAGCCGATGCGCGGTTCGATGGCGCGGCGGCACAGCAGGATCTTGCCGTCATGCCGCACGATCGAGCCGGTGACGATCTTCGGGTTCACGTAATTGACGAAGCCGCAGGTGGCGCAGACGTCGCGCTCATGCGTGTCGCCCGCCGGGATTTCGCGCCGGAAGGATGTGTTCTGAGTCTTACTGTTCATCGCTTGTCAAGTGTTGAAATCTGTGTGCGGATCATCTTAACTCGCTCTCAGGCAAAAGGCATGCAGTGATTTAGGTCAACCGCTTTTTGCTTGCAGCGCAATACCTGAGCCGCTACTTGTGCGCGGCTCCGCGGAGGAGGATCCTCGGGCTGCAAGGTAATGCGCAGGCGGGCAACGCAAGGAATTTCGCAGGATCCGGCAGATCGCAAGAGACCGGCATGCGGGCAGGAGAAGGGGCGTATGACAACCACAAAGGACGTGAAGCAGTTCACGCGTTCGCCGTCGCACTTGCTGAAACGCGCGGCGCAGTACGCGAGCCTCATCTACATGGGAGAAGTCGGCAAGTCCGGCCTCACGCATCGTCAGTTCACTGTCCTGCTCGCGGTCGATACCAATGACGGCAAGAGCCAGACAGAGCTCGTGAAGCTCACCGGCATCGACCGCTCGACGCTGGCCGATCTTGTGGCGCGGCTCCTCGCCCAGGGCTATCTGCAGAGGAAGCGCACCAAGGACGACGGCCGCACCAACGCCATCCGCATTACCGCCATCGGCAAGAAGATGCTGAAGACGGCACAGCCCGGTGCGGAGGAAGTCGACAAGCAGCTCCTCTCCCTCATCCCTTCGCCTGAGCGCAAGTCCTTCCTCGACAATCTCGCGGTGCTCGCCGCCGAGATGGACCGCATCGAGGAGAAGGAACCCGCCAAGCCCGCCCGCAAGATCAAGTCCCGCAAGCGCGCCTAAAGCTGCCGCCTTCGCCGTTGTGGGGCTTCAGGACCCGCTCTTCGGCAGTGGTGTCTTGGCCTTCTCGATTTCGGCGGAGAACTGGCCTGCGATCGACTCCGGCGTCAGCGGCCCGATGTGCTTGTAGCGGATGAAGCCCTCGCCATCGACGATGAAGGTCTCGGGCACGCCATAGACGCCCCAGTCGACCGCGGCGCGGCCGTTGCCATCCATGCCCACGGCGGCGAAGGGCTGGCCCAGCGTGCGCAGGAAGCGTACCGCGTTCTCCGGCTCGTCCTTGTAGTTGATGCCGATGAGCGTGATGTCGCCGCGCTTGGCCAGATCGGAGAGCAGGGGATGCTCGACGCGGCAGGGCGCGCACCAGGAGGCCCAGACATTGACGACGCTGACCTTGCCCGCCCTGAGGCCGGACGTGGCGATGCCCGGAACATCGAGGCCGGGCACGGCGGCAAGCGTGAACTCCGGCACCGGCTTGTTGATGAGCGCGGAGGGGATCTTCGACGGTTCTCCCGACAGGCCCTTCCAGAACAGCGCCGCGAGGGCCGCGAACACCACGACGGGTATGAGCATGAGCCACAGCCGCGGGCGCTGCGGCCGGGGCTCCACATTCTCTTCGCGCATGCTCATGGGCGGGCCGCCCCGCGCCGGCTTTCGAGCCGCTCGGCTTCCGCGCGCAGCTTCCGGTCTCTCAGCAGCACCTTGATGATGAGGCCGCCGATGAAGACGAGGCTGATCGCATAGGAGGCGATGACGAAGCCAATATGATTTGCAGAGAAGTCCATCAGCGTTCCCCGATCTCGGCGATGTGGATCTGGCGAATCTTGCGGGCGGCGATCTCGGCGCGGATCGACACCAGGTGGAGCGACAGGAAGAGGAAGGAATAGGCGAGCCCCATGACGAGCAGCGGCCACAGCATGGAGCTATGGATGGTCGGCCCGTCCATGCGGAACACGCTGGCCGGCTGGTGCAGCGAGTTCCACCAGTCGACCGAGAACTTCACGATCGGCACATTCAGGAAACCGACGAGCGCGACGATGCGCGCCACCATGGCCGCCCGGTGCGGCTCCTCGATCGCCGCCCAGATCGCCATGTAGCCGATGTAGAGCAGCATGAGCACGAACATCGAGGTGAGGCGCGCGTCCCACACCCACCAGGCGCCCCACATCGGCTTGCCCCAGAGCGAACCCGTGGCAAGCGCAAGGAAGCAGAAGACCGCACCGATGGGGGCGGCGGTCTTGGCCGCCACGTCGGCGAGGGGGTGGCGGAAGATGACTGCCACGGCGCTCGCCAGCGCCATCACCGTGTAGACGAACAGCGCCATCCATGCGGCAGGCACATGCACATACATGATCCTCACCGTCTCGCCCTGCTGGTAGTCCTGCGGCGAGGCGGCGAGCGCGCCATAGAGCCCCACGGCGAAGAGGCCGATGGTGATGGCCCATGCATAGGGCAACAGCCAGTTGGCCAGGCGGAGGAAGCGGGTCGGGTTCGAGAGATACTGCATGTCTGTTTTCTAGTTCAGGCGGATCATTTCAGATAGGACCTCAGTGCCGCAGCCGAGGCAAGGGGCGACACCACCAGGCTCACCAGCGTGATCGCCCCCAGGATCAGCAGCGAGGCCATGGTGAGGCCGGGCGCGGCATTGGGCTGCGAGGCGGAGAGCCCGAAGATCAGCACCGGCACGTAGAGCGGCAGCACGAGCAGGGAAACGAGCAGCCCGCCGCGCCGCAGCCCCACCGTAACCGCCGCCCCGATGGAGGCCAGAAGCGACAGTGCAATGGAGCCCAGCGCCATGGCCGCCGCCAGGGGCAGGATGGCCTGCGGCTCGAGATTGACGAGGAAGCCGAGGATCGGCGCGGCGACGGCCAGTGGCAGGCTGGTGGACAGCCAGTGGGCCACGGACTTCGCCAGCGCCACCATCTCGAACGGCACGGGTCCCATGGTCATCACGTCAAGCGATCCGTCTTCGTAGTCCTGCTGGTAGATACGGTCAGCCGAAAGCAGGACGGACAGCAGCAGCGAGATCCACAAGGCCCCGGGCGCGATGCGGGCGAGCAGGGCCTGGTCGGGGCCGATGCCGATGGGCAGCAGCACCACGACGGTGAGGAAGAAGCCCAGTGCCGTGCCGGCACCGCCACCCTGCCGCATGCTCAGGGTCAGGTCGCGGCTGATGAGGGCGATGATGAGGTTCATGGCGTGCGCCCCAGGTCCAGCCGCGCGTCCGGCTCACGGCCGAGGGGCACATGTGTAGCGGCGATGATCAGGCCGCCCTTGTCGAGATGCCCGCCCATGATGCCTCCGAGGCGGGAGAGCGAGGCGGTATCGAGTCCGACCGTGGGCTCGTCGAGCAGCCACAAAACGCGCGGCACAAGCACCAGCCGGGCCAGCGCCAGGCGCCGCCTCTGCCCGGCGGAAAGCAGGCCCGCGGGATAGGAGGAGAGCCGCGCGAGGTCAAAGGCGTGGAGCGCCTCTTCCACCTCGCCGCCGCCGAGGAAGTCACGCCAGAAGGCGAGGTTCTCATGCACGCTGAGGGCGGATTTCACCGGTTCCTGATGCGCGATGTAATGCGCCTGCTGGCCGATCGAGAGTTCCTGTTCCCCGCCATGGAGCGTCAGCTTCCCGGCCTGCGGCTCGTTCAGCCCCGCGATCAGCCGGAGGAGGGTAGATTTGCCGGAGCCATTGGGCCCCGTGAGCTGCATGAGTTCTCCGGCCTTGAGCGCCAGCGAGACATCCCGGAACACGATCCGACCGCCGCGCTCGCATGTGAGGTCTTGTGCCATGAGTTCCATGAAGACCTCATTGCAGAAAAGAACATGCCCGCGTCAAGCAAGGGCATGTGCCACTGCGGCCCGGGCTCAAACCATGTATTGGCCGCCATTGGCGGTAATGGTGGACCCGGTGATGAAGCCCGCGTCATCTGAGGCGAGGAACACCACAGCGCGCGCGATCTCCTCCGGTTCACCCAGCCGGCCGACGGGGATCAGCGGCAGGATGCGCTTGTCGAGCACGTCCTGGGCGATGGCCTTGACCATCTCGGTGGCGATGTAGCCGGGGCAGATGGTGTTGACGGTGATGCCCTTGGCAGCACCCTCCTGCGCCAGCGCCTTGACGAAGCCGATGTCGCCCGCCTTTGCGGCGGAGTAGTTGGCCTGGCCCATCTGGCCCTTCTGGCCGTTGATGGACGAGATGCAGATCACGCGGCCGAAGCTGCGGTCGCGCATGCCGTTCCACACCGGCTGCGTCATGTTGAAGAGCGAGTTGAGGTTGGTGTTGATCACCTCGTTCCACTGCTGCACCGTCATCTTGTGGAACATGGCATCACGCGTGATGCCGGCATTGTTGACCAGCACCTCGACGGGGCCGAGATCGGCCTCGACCTGCTTCAGGCCGGCAACGCAGGCCTCGTAATTCGACACGTCCCACTTGTAGACGGGGATCCCTGTCTCTTCCTTGAATTTGGCTGCAGCCTCGTCATTGCCCGCATAATTGGCGGCGACCTTGTATCCCGCCTTGGCAAGCGCCTTCGAAATCGCCGCCCCAATGCCGCGGCTTCCGCCCGTTACGACTGCTACGCGTCCCATTCGTTTTCTCCTCGATACTGTCTGATTTTCATTCCTCTCCCCCACCGGGGGAGAGGGGGAATGAAGAGTGACTTACCGTTCGACGCACATGGCAACGCCCATGCCGCCGCCGATGCACAGCGTGGCGAGGCCCTTTTTGGCGTTGCGGCGGTTCATCTCGAACAGCAGCGTGTTCAGCACACGCGCGCCTGACGCGCCGATCGGGTGGCCGATGGCGATGGCGCCGCCGTTCACGTTGACGATGTCGGGGTTCCAGCCCATGTCCTTGTTGACCGCGCAGGCCTGCGCCGCAAAGGCCTCGTTGGCCTCCACGAGGTCGAGATCCTCAACCGTCCAGCCGGCCTTCTTCAGCGCGGCGCGGGAGGCCGGGATGGGGCCTGTGCCCATGATCGCGGGGTCGACGCCGACGCTTGCCCAGGAGGCGATGCGGGCCAGGGGCGTCAGGCCACGGCGGGAGGCTTCCTGCTCGCTCATCAGGATCACCACTGCGGCGCCGTCATTGATGCCGGAGGCGTTGGCGGCCGTCACCGAGCCATCCTTGGCGAAGGCGGGCTTGAGTTTCGCCACGCTGTCGAGCGTCACGCCCTTCTTGATGTATTCATCCGTGTCGACGGTCACGTCACCCTTGCGGGTGGAGATGGTGACGGGGGCGATCTCGTCATTGAACCGGCCGGCCGCCTGGGCGGCTTCGGCCTTGTTCTGGCTCTTCACCGCGAAATCGTCCTGCGTCTCGCGGGTGATCTGCCACTGGCGGGCCACGTTCTCGGCGGTGTTGCCCATGTGGTAGCCGTTGAACGCGTCCCACAAGCCGTCCCGGATCATGGTATCGACCAGCGACCAATCGCCCATCTTCACGCCATCGCGCAGGTGGGCCACATGCGGCGCTTTGCTCATGCTCTCCTGGCCGCCGGCGGCGACGATCCGCGCGTCACCGCTTGCGATCTGCTGCATGCCGAGCGCCACCGCCCGCAGGCCAGAGCCGCAGAGCTGGTTCATGCCCCATGCCGGGCTCTCATTCGGGATGCCGGCATTGATGGCCGCCTGGCGGGCCGGGTTCTGGCCCTGGCCGGCGGTCAGGATCTGACCGAGGATGACCTCGTCCACTTCGGTGGCGTCCACCTTGGCGCGCGCCATGGCGGCCTTGAGCGCCACCGTGCCCAGATAGGACGCAGGCACACCCGCCAGCGCGCCGTTGAAGGAGCCTACCGGCGTGCGTGCCGCAGAGACGATGACAATCCCATTTCCAGATCCGGCCATGAATGCCTCCTTGCTGATTATGCCTGAACTTATGGCCTCTTTATCACCATTTGTGCAATGCGACATAGGTCTTGATGGTGTGCCCTGCGGAAAATTTTTGCGCTTGCAATTGTGCAGTGCGGGGAGCAAGGTTTCCGCTAGGGTGAGCTCTGAAAAGTCCGGTTAACGGCGGGGGCTCGGGGGTGCCCGTGTCAGGAGGAAACCGGTGAGCGAAGAGAAGGCAGCGCCGCAAAGCGCCGTGGTCATCAAGAAATACGCCAACCGGCGGCTCTACAACACCTCGACCAGCACCTATGTAACGCTGGACGACCTCTCAGTCATGGTCAAGGCCGGAACGGACTTTCTGGTCTATGACGCCAAGACGGGCGAGGACATCACCCGCTCCGTCCTCACCCAGATCATCTTCGAGGAAGAGAACAAGGGCACAAATCTGTTGCCCATCAACTTCCTGCGCCAGCTCATCCGCTTCTATGGCGACTCGATGCAGGCCTTCGTGCCTGGCTTCCTGGAGTTCTCTCTGCAGAATTTGGGCAAGGATCAGGACAAGTTCCGCGCCCAGATGATGGAAGCCTGGGGGGCGGACCCCTTCAAGGCCATGCAGGACCAGGCCCAGCGCAACATGGCCATGTTCAGTGACGCCATGAAGGTGTTCAACCCCTTCACCGCGGCCATGGGCGCGGTACCGGGCGCGCCGGGACCGGGCAAGCCCCAGTCCCCGGAGGTGTCCTCGAAGGACGACCTTCAGGCGCTGAAGGAGCAGCTCGCCCAGATGCAGCAGAAGATCGACACGCTCGCCAGCAAATAGGCTCAGCCCGCGCTGCGGCGCGGGGCCTGGAAGGCGCTGTCGAGCAGCGCCAGCGCCTGGCGGAGCCGGGCGACCTCATCATCCAGGCTTGCCGCAAAGCTCTCCAGCGCCGCTTCCGCCGCCATGCCTTCCTCCGGGGCCTTGCCTTCGACTGCGGGCCATGGCGGCAGCGTCTCGGCCTCGCCGAAGAGATTGCCCTGCATCAGGTCGATGCCCCAGGCGCCAAGCAGTGCGGCATCCGCCTCGGTCTCGACCCATTCCGCCACTGTCCGCAGGCCGAAGGCGCGTGCCAGGTCGATCAGGGCCCGCACGAAGTACTGGTTGTCGGTATTGGTGCTGAGATCGCGGCAGAAGGTGCCGTCGATCTTCAGCATGTCGATGGGAATGGCGCGCAGGTTGCGGAAAGACGTGTAGCCCGCACCGAAATCATCGATGGCCACCATCACGCCCAGCTCCTTCAGCTGCCGTACGAAGCGCGCCGTGTCCTCGAGGTCGCCCAGCGCCACGGTTTCGGTAATCTCCACGATCAGCCGCCGTGCCGCCTCGCGGTGCCGGGCGAGAATCGCCGTGATCTCCGGGTACCAGCGCGGATCGGTGGCCGTGGTGCCTGAGACATTGATGGAAATCCGGGCATCGGGGTGGGTGGTGAGT
>CAIYXE010000367.1 GCA_903930095.1 uncultured Hyphomicrobiales bacterium | reverse complement strand
GGCTTCATGAGCTTCTTCGTGAAGGCCTGCATCCAGGCGCTGAAGGAGATTCCGGCGGTCAACGCCGAGATCGACGGCGACGACATCGTCTACAAGAATTTCTACCACATCGGCGTGGCGGTGGGCACCGAGAAGGGCCTCGTCGTTCCCGTGCTGCGCGATGCCGACATGCTGTCCTTTGCCGGCATCGAGAAGACCATCGCCGAATACGGCAAGCGCGCGCGTGACGGGCAGTTGCAGATCGCAGAGATGCAGGGCGGCACCTTCACCATCTCCAACGGCGGAGTCTATGGCTCGCTGATGTCGACCCCCATCCTCAACGCGCCGCAATCCGGCATCCTCGGCATGCACAAGATCCAGGAGCGCCCGGTGGCGGTGAACGGCCAGGTCGTCATCCGGCCGATGATGTATCTGGCGCTCTCCTATGACCACCGCATCGTCGACGGAAAGGAAGCCGTCACCTTCCTGGTGCGCGTGAAGGAAAACCTCGAGGATCCGCAGCGGACGATTCTGGATTTGTAATGAACATCCCGTGTGACATCCGGCACCCGAAAAGGATGCCCGGGTCAAGCCCGGGCATGGTGAACACGACACTCACCATGGCCGGGCTTGACCCGGCCATCCTTTTCAATACGGAGAACACATGACCAACGTCGCAATCGTCACGGGCGGAAGCCGCGGCATCGGCCGCGCCACAGCGCTGAAGCTCGGCGCTGAGGGCTACACCGTCGTCGTCAACTACGCGTCCAACGAAGCCGCCGCCAATGAGGTGGTCAGCGCCATCACGGCTGCGGGCGGCAAGGCCGTCGCCATCAAGGGCGACGTGGCGCAGGAGGCGGACGTGCTCGCCCTCTTCACGGCGGCAGACAAGCTCGGCCCCCTGAAAGTGCTCATCAACAATGCCGGCATCATGGACCGCCAGAACCGGCTCGATGAAATGAGCCTCGAGCGGCTGAAGCGCCTGTTCGACATCAACATCCTGGGCTCCTTCCTCTGCGCCAGGGAAGCCGTGAAGCGCATGTCGACAAAACATGGCGGCTCAGGCGGCGTCATCGTCAACCAGTCCTCGGCTGCCGCCGTGCTCGGTGCGCCCGCGCTGGGCGTTGAATATGCCGCAAGCAAGGGTGCGATGGACGTGCTCACCATCGGCCTCAGCCGGGAGGTTGCCGCCGAAGGCATCCGCGTCAATGCGGTGCGCCCCGGCATCATCGACACCGAGATCCATGATTCCTCCGGCATTCCCGGCCGTGTGAAAATGATGCGCGACCAGATTCCGATGAAGCGTGAAGGCAAGGCCGAAGAGGTGGCGGATGCCATCATGTGGCTCTGCTCGGATCAATCCTCATATGTCACCGGCGCCATCGTCCCCGTCGCCGGCGGACGCTGCTAACAGGAACAACACCATGGCCAATGCTTTCGACGTCACCATCATCGGCACCGGCCCCGGCGGCTATGTCTGCGCCATCCGCGCGGCACAGTTGGGCCTGAAGGTTGCGGTGGTCGAGAAGCGCGCCAGCCACGGCGGCACCTGCCTCAACGTCGGCTGCATCCCGTCGAAGGCCCTGCTCCACGCCTCGGAACTCTATGCCGAGTCGAAGCACTCCTTTGCCAAGATGGGCATCAAGGCTGAGACCAGCATCGACTTCCCGAAGATGCTGGCCTTCAAGCAGGAGGCCATCGACGGCAACACCAAGGGCATCGACTTCCTGCTGAAGAAGAACAAGGTCACGGTGTTCCGCGGCACGGGCAAGATCGCTGGCCCCGGCAAGGTCATGGTCGGCGATGAGGTGATCGAGACCAGGCACATCGTCATCGCCACGGGC
>CAIYXE010000366.1 GCA_903930095.1 uncultured Hyphomicrobiales bacterium | reverse complement strand
TGCATCCGAGGTGAGCCTCGACCAGGTGTGGGCAGCCGTCCGGTCGAAATAGGTCTCGATCTCGCTGCGCCGCTCGAGGTAGCTGTCGCTCATCAGTCGAACCCCAGGAAATCGAAGATGTCGCGGTCCTTCATGGAGCGCGCGTCGCAGGGCTCCGATCCGGCCCACAGCTCGGCGGCAAGCCGCATGTATTCGCGCTGCACGTGGTCGACCTCGGGCGAGGAGGGCATCTCGAACAGCGTGGACTTCTTGAGGCGGCTCAGCCGGATCGCGTCGACGTCCGGCAGGTGCGCGATGCGCTTGAGGCCGGTCGCCTCCGCGAAGCGGTCGATCTGGTCGGTGTCCTTGGAGCGGTTGGCGATGACGCCACCCACCCGCACGCCGTAGTTCTTCGCCTTGGCGTTGATCGCCGCCACGATGCGGTTCATGGCGAAGATCGAGTCGAAGTCATTGGCCGTCACGATCAGCGCCCGGTCGGCATGCTGCAGCGGTGAGGCGAAGCCGCCGCACACCACGTCGCCCAGCACGTCGAAGATCACGACGTCGGTGTCTTCCAGCAGGTGGTGCTCCTTCAGCAGCTTCACCGTCTGGCCCACCACATAGCCGCCGCAGCCCGTTCCCGCAGGCGGGCCGCCGGCCTCGACGCACATCACGCCGTTGTAGCCCTGAAACACGAAGTCCTCAGGCCGCAGCTCTTCCGAATGGAAGTCCACCT
This sequence comes from uncultured Hyphomicrobiales bacterium, assembly GCA_903930095.1. Taxonomy (GTDB): domain Bacteria; phylum Pseudomonadota; class Alphaproteobacteria; order Rhizobiales; family Aestuariivirgaceae; genus Aestuariivirga. The sequence continues at coordinate 6,242 of CAIYXE010000366.1, read as the reverse complement.
GCTCGAGAATGTCGATGACCGTCGGCACCAGGCTCTTGGTGAGCGTGAAGGTCGAGTCATGCTTGGGATCGCAGCCGATCTGCAGCACGCGCTTTCCCAGCTTGGAGAATGCGACCGAGAGGTTGGAGGAGGTCGTGCTCTTGCCGATCCCTCCCTTGCCATAGACCGAGAACACCTTGGCGGTGCCGATCGATGTGGCCGGATCAAGATGAACCTGAACGCTTCCATCACCATCTTCGCGCGGATTGATGCGCGGCTTGGGCTTCTTGTCAATCACGAGTGTCATGCCGCTACCTCAACTCCAATGCCTTCGAGCCTGTCTTCTAGTTCTTCCCCGGCGCGCTGCAGCGCTGCCAGTGTCTCCGCATCGGGAGACCAGAATTCACGCCGCTGCGCTTCAAGCAAACGGTTCACCACCTTCACGGCGGCCTTCGGGTTCAGTGCGGCCAGCCTGTCGCGCATCGTCTCGTCCAGCACATAGGTCTCGCTGAACTGCTGATAGACCCACGGCGCCACCTGCCCCGTCGTGGCGGACCAGCCGACCGTATTCGTCAGATGACATTCGATGTGGCGCACGCCCTCATGGCCATGCTTCAGCATGCCTTCGTACCACTTGGGATTCAGCACGCGGGTGCGGGATTCCAGCGCCACCTGGTCGGCCAGCGTGCGCACCACGCCCGCGCCGCGCGTCTGGTCGCCAATATAGACCGGCACCGCTGCGCCCCGCTGCTTCTCCGCCGCACGGCTGATGCCGCCCAGCGAGTCGAAGTAATGGTCGACTGTCGTCACGCCGAGTTCGACCGACTCGAGGTTCTGATAGGCAAGGTCTACGCCCGACAGAACGGAGGCCATCAGCTGCGACTGCTGGGCCACCTGGCCATGGCGGCCATGGGCGAAGGACTTGCGCTTGGCGAACATGTCGCCCAGCTCGTCCTCGTCTTCCCAGCGCCCGCTGTCGACCAGCATGTTGACGTTGGAGCCATAGGCGCCATCGGCATTGCTGAACACGCGCAGAGCCGCAGTCTCCAGGTCGCAGTTGTTGGCCCTCATATGCGCCAGCGCATGCTTGCGCACGAAATTCATGTCTTCGGCCTCATCCGCAGAAGCGGCCAGCCAGCAGGCCTCGGCCAGCATGCGGGTCTGCAGCGGCAGCAGGTCACGGAAGATGCCCGACAGCGTCAGCATCACGTCGATGCGCGGGCGTCCGAGTTCGGCGAGCGGCAGCAACTGTGCCCCGCACAACCGGCCGAAACTGTCGAAGCGCGGTGCGGCACCCAGCAGCGCCAGCGCCTGGGCAATCGGGCCCCCCTCGCTCTTGAGATTATCGGTGCCCCACAGCACCAGTGCCACAGTCTCCGGCAGCGATTTGCCGGAAGCCACATGCGTGTCGAGCAGCAGGCCTGCCTGCCGCGCGCCATCCTTCAGCGCGAAAGCAGAGGGGATGCGGAAGGGATCGAAACCATGCAGGTTCCGCCCCGTCGGCAGGATCTCGGGCGAGCGGATCAGGTCGCCACCTGCAACAGGCCGGATGAAGCGGGCATCGAGCGCGCGCAGCAGGCCGGTGAGTTCATGGTCCTCGGAGAGCAGCTGCTCCATCCGTGCAAGGTCGGCGTCCGTTCCGGCATTTGCCACATTGGCCAAGGTCTCGTGCCGGGCTTCCGCGCTCATCGGTTCGCCCACCACATGCAACCCATGCGGGATCAGCGTGTATTCGAGCTCCAGGATCTGCTGCTGCAGCCGCTGGATGCGTGGCTCGGCGGCATCCCACATCGGCTCTGCTTCGGAAAGGTCGACCTGTGCGGCCTGCGCCTGCATCAGCACGGCCAGGTCATGGCGCTCCGGCGCATCGGGCTCCAGCCCGCGCCAGCGGCTGATCGAGGCCTTGAGGTCCACGAGCCCGCGATAGAGCCCCGCCTGCGACAGCGGCGGCGTCAGGTAACTGATCAGTGTCGCAGCCCCGCGCCGCTTGGCAATCGTGCCTTCCGACGGGTTGTTGGCAGCATAAAGATAGAGGTTCGGCATGTCCGCGATCAGCCGGTCCGGCCAGCAGGCCTCAGACAGGCCGGATTGCTTGCCGGGCATGAACTCCAGCGCGCCGTGCGTGCCGAAATGCAGCACCGCATGCGCGCCGAAGTCCTCGCGCAGGTAGCGGTAGAAGGCGGAGAAGGCATGCGTCGGCGTGAAGCTCTTCTCGAACAGCAGCCGCATCGGGTCGCCTTCATAGCCGAAGGCGGGCTGGATGCCGACCAGCACATTGCCGAAGCGCTCGCCGAGCACATGGATCGTCGAACCATCGGCCTGCTGGCGTCCGGGCGCCGGGCCCCACTGGGCCTCGATCTCGTTCAGATACTTCTCGCGCCGCACATGGTCGTCGGCGGCAATGCGGTGGATCACGTTGGCATCGCTGCCGAAGCGCTCGGCATTACCCTTCAGGATCCGCGCCTGGAGTTCATCGACGGAGGAGGGCACCTCCACCTGGTAGCCATCGGCCTTCATCGCCTTCAGCGTGTTGAACAAAGATTCGAACACCGCGAGGAAGGCGGCCGTGCCCACCGCACCCGCATTGGGCGGGAAGTTGAACAATACGATGGCGATCTTGCGCTCAGCCTTCTGCGCCTGCCGCAGCGCTACCAGCTTGGCGACACGGCCTGCCAGCATGGCGGCGCGCTCAGCGTGCACGCGCATGCCGCGCTCGCCATCATCGAGCCCGCTCCGCCCGCCGAACACCACGCCGCCCGCGGCGCCGTCGAGCTCGGGGATGGCGATCATCATGGTGGTCTCGATCGGGTGCAGCCCGCGCTCGGAGTCTTCCCATTCTTCCAGCGTCTGGAACTCAACGGGCTGTGCCGCGAGATAGGGCACGTCCAGCCGCGCCAGCATCTCTTCGGCACCCTTGGCATCATTGTAGGCAGGCCCGCCGACGAGCGAAAAGCCGCTGAGCGAGACCAGCGCATCGATCGCCGACAGCCCGTTCTTCATGAAGAAGCGCTCGATCGCCGGGCGCTGGTCAAGGCCCGTGGCGAAAGCGGGGATCACCTTCAACCCGCGCGATTCGAAGGCCGCGATCACGCCATCATAATGCGCCGTGTCGCCTGAAAGCACGTAGGAGCGCATCAGCAGCAGCCCCACGGTGCCCTTGCGCACGGTGGGCGGTGCCGGAAGCTTGTCGGCCGTCTCGCTCATGCGACTGGCGAGGCGGGGATGATAGACGCCGACTTCCGGATAGGACTTCGGATCCTCGAAGCTGATGGTCTGGCGCAGGCCCTTGCGCGGTCCATCGGCGAATTTCGCCACGAGGAAGCGCACCATGTTGCCGATGTTCTCTTCCGATCCCGCCAGCCAGTACTGCATGGCGAGGAAATAAGCCCGCACGTCCTGGGCGGAGCCGGGGATGAAGCGGAGGATCTTGGGCAGCCGCTTCAGCATGGCCAGCTGCTTTTCGCCCGCCGTCGCCTTTTCCGTCGCGTTATTGGTCTTGGCCCCGCGCAGCTTCTTCAGCAGGCTGATGATCGGGCCCTGGGCGCCGCCCATGTTGAAGCGGCCAAGCCGCGTGAGCTTGATCACCTCGCCAGCCGACATGAAGCACACCATGGCGTCGCAGTTTTCGCGGCGCGCCTGAAGCGCCGGCATCACGGCCTGGATGTGATCTTCCATGAACAGCATGGTGGCGATCACGATATTGGCTTGACCGATGTCTTCGATGCAGGCCTTGAGTGAGTCGGGGCTCGCCGCCCAGTTGGATGCGGCGTGAACCGTCAGCTCCAGCCCCGGCGCCTCGCGCGCCAGCTGAGAGCGGACGCGGCCCACCGCCCCCGTCAGATGATTGTCGAGGGTGACGATGGTGACCCGCATGGGCGCGCTACCGGCTGTAATGTGCTTTGGCATCGTACAGCGTCTCGACAGTGATGAGGTTGAGGCCGCGCTCTGCGGCGAAGCGTTCGGTGTTCCGGCGCGCCTTGCCGCGCACGAAGAAGGGCACCTTCTGCAATTCCTTTTCTGCATCGGGTGCCCAGCCCTTGGCCTCTTCGGCGACCGCAGCCCCGACCGGCTTCGCGGAGCCATGGCCGAGGTGCGAGGGTGCGGCCTTGTCGTTGAACTCGAAGTCGTTGCGGAACATGTGGATCAGATGTTCCTCGAGACCCATCATCAGCGGGTGAACCCAGCTGTCGAAGATCACGTTGGCGCCCTCGAAGCCCATCTGCGGCGAATAGCGCGCCGGGAAATCCTGCACATGCACGGGTGCTGAGATCACCGCGCAGGGCACGCCCTGCTTCTTGGCGATGTGGCGCTCCATCTGGGTGCCGAGCACCAGTTCCGGCTGCAGCTCCGCCACCTTGGCCTCGACCTCGAGATAATCGTCGGTGATCAGCGCTTCGATGCCGAGCTTCGCGGCCATCTCGCGCACGGGCCGGGCGAATTCGCGGGAGTAAGTGCCGAGGCCCACGACGTCGAAGCCCAGCTCTTCCTTCGCCATCCGCGCCGCCGCCATGGCGTGGCTGGCATCGCCGAAGATGAACACGCGCTTGCCCGTGAGGTAGGTCGAATCGACCGAGCGCGAATACCAGGGCAGGCGAGAGGCCTGTTCTTCCAGCACCGGAGCGGCATCGACACCGGCGAGCTTCGCCACCTGCATCACGAATTCGCGCGTGGCGGAAACGCCGATCGGCATGATCGTCGTCATCGGCTGCTTGCAGTTCCGCTCCAGCCAGCGCCCGGCGGTTTCTGCAGTCTCGGGGTAGAGCACCACGTTGAAGGCAGCGTCCGGAATGCGGCGGATGTCGTCCGGCGTCGCATTGAGCGGGGCCACCACATTGATGGTGATGCCGAGCTTCGTCAGAAGGCCGGAAATCTCGACGAGATCGTCACGGTGGCGGAAGCCCAGCGCCGTGGGGCCAAGGATGTTGCAGGAGCGCGGGTTGAAATCGGCATCCGCCGCACGCGGCGTGCAGAGATTGCGCACGATCTGATAGAAAGTCTCCGCAGCGCCCCAGTTTTCCTTTTTCTGGTAGGACGGAAGCTCGAGCGGGATCACGGGGATCGGCAGCGCCAGCGCCTTGGCCAGCCCGCCCGGATCGTCCTGGATCAGTTCCGCCGTGCAGGACGCACCGACGATCATCGCCTGCGGTGCAAAGCGCTCATAGGCATCGAAGCAGGCGGTCTTGAACAGTTCCGCCGTGTCACCACCCAGGTCGCGCGCCTGGAAGGTCGTGTAGGTCACGGGCGGGCGCGCGCTGCGCCGCTCGATCATGGTGAAGAGCAGGTCGGCATAGGTGTCGCCCTGTGGCGCATGCAGCACATAATGCATGCCCTTCATCGCGGTGGCGATACGCATCGCCCCCACATGCGGCGGTCCTTCATAGGTCCACAGGGTGAGTTGCATGGCTTACACCCCCAGCCGCATCTGCCGGTCGAGGGGACGCGAGAACAGGCGGGCGAGGTCGCCTGCCTGGTCATAACCCTGGATCGGCGTGAACACGAGTTCGATAGACCATTTTGTGGTGAAGCCCTCGGCCTCGAGCGGATTGGCAAGGCCCAGCCCGCACACAACGAGGTCTGGCTTTGCCTCACGGCAGCGGTCGAGCTGTTTTTCCACGTCTTGCCCCTCGCTCAGCACGGTGCTGGCGGGAAGCCGTCCAAGCTCCTGCGCCAGATGCGTGCGCTGCAGATAGGGTGTTCCCACCTCGACGGGTTCCATGCCGAGTTCTTCGGACACGAAGCGCGCCAGAGGAATTTCCAGCTGCGAGTCGGGGAAGAAGAAGATGCGCTTGCCGGTTAATGATTCGAGATGCGGCTTCAGCGCCAGCTTGGCGCGCATGTGGCCTGCATCGGTCGCGGCGCGGAACTTCGCGTCGGGCACGCCCAGCGCGTCCGCTGCCGCCTTGAACCACGCCGTCGTTCCTTCGGCACCCAGCGGGAAGGGGGCGGGGATATGCGTGGCGCCGCGCTCATCGAGGGCGCGGGCCGTATCGTTCAGGAAGGGCTGCGCCAGCAGGTATTTCATGCCAGGCCCCACGGGCGGCATGCTGTTCGCGGTGCGCGCCGGCAGGAAGGCCACGTCGGGGATGCCCATCTCGGTGAAGATTCGGCGGAACTGGTCCTCGACCACGTCAGAGAGTGCCCCCGCCACGAGCAGCGGGGGCACAGAGCCGGAGGCTGGAAGGGGGGAGAAGGGAACCAGCGCGGCTAAACAGGCATCTTCCCCTTGCGTGAAGGTGGTCTCGATCCCGCTGCCGGAATAATTC
>CAIYXE010000365.1 GCA_903930095.1 uncultured Hyphomicrobiales bacterium | reverse complement strand
CACCCGGCCTCCTTGAAGGTTCACCCGAACTCACCATCACCATCACGCCCGACAAGGAGAAGAAGACCCTCACCATCGCCGACACCGGCATCGGCATGAGCGAGCAGGAGCTGGTCGAAAATCTGGGCACCATCGCCAGGTCCGGCACCCAGGCCTTCGTCGAGAAGGCCAAGGCGGCGCAGGGCGATCTGAACCTGATCGGCCAGTTCGGCATCGGCTTCTATTCCGGCTTCATCGTCGCCTTGCGCGTGGACGTCACATCCCGCCGCGCCGGGTCGGAGCAGGCCTCCATGTGGTCGTCCGACGGCTCGGGAAGCTTCACCGTCACGCCGGTCGAGCGTGCCCCGCGCGGCACGTCGATCGTGCTGCACCTCAAGGACGATGCGCTCGAATTCCTCGAGGACTGGAAGATCGAGAGCGTGGTGCGCACCTATTCAGACCACATCGCGCATCCGATCATGCTGTCCATCGGATCTGAGACGGCGCGGCAGGTTAACAGCGCCAACGCCATCTGGACGAGACCCAAGGCGGACATCACGCCGGAGCAGCACAAGGAATTCTTCGGCCACATCTCCGGCAGCTATTCCGATCCCGCCATCACGCTCCACTACCGCGCCGAGGGCCGGCATGAATACACCGTGCTCCTCTACGTTCCAGGCGAGCGGCCCTTCGACCTTTACGATCCGGAGCGCCGCGGCCGCCAGAAGCTTTATGTCAAGCGCGTCTACATCGCCGACGACGTGGAGCTGCTGCCCGCCTATCTCCGCTTCGTGCGCGGTGTCATCGATTCGGAAGACATGCCCCTCAATATCTCGCGTGAGATGCTGCAGAACAATCCGCAGGTCGCGGCCATCCGCAAGGCGGTGACCAACAAGGTCGTCTCAGAACTGAAGAAGGTGGCGGAGGCGGACGAGGCTGCATTCCGCAAGGTATGGGACATCTTCGGCCCGGTGCTGAAGGAAGGCCTCTATGAGGACATGGAACGCCGCGACCAGCTCTATGAGATCGTGCGCTTCAAGACGACCGCCGGCGATTTCGTGAGCCTCAAGGACTATGCCTTGCGGCTGCAGGAGAACCAGACGGCGATCTACTACATCACCGCGGAGGATGAGGCGAAGGCCCGGTCCTCGCCGCAGCTCGAAGGCTACCAGGCGCGCGGCATCGAAGTGCTGCTGCTGACGGATGCCATCGATTCCTTCTGGGTGCGCACGGCGCTCGGCTATGAGGGCAAGCCCTTCAAGTCCGTCACGCAGGGTGCAGCCGACCTCGACCTCGTCAAGCGCAAGGACGAGGCCGCGGCGGAGACGCCTGACGATGCCGCAACCGCCGTGCTGGCCGCCGCGCTGAAGCAGGCCCTGGGCGAGAAGGTGAAGGACGTGCGCACCTCCAGGCGCCTCACCGAAAGCGCGGTCTGCATCGTCAATGACAGCGCCATGGACCGCACGCTGGAAAAGCTGCTCTCCCGCCAGAAGGACTCAGGCGTCACCATCTCGGCCCCCATCCTTGAAATCAACGCCTCGCACCCGCTCATCAAGGCGCTCGGCCTCAAGGTCAACGCCCATGGCGCAGCCGCCGTCGCGGATGCCGCGCAGCTGCTTCTCGACCAGGCCTTCATCATCGAGGGCGAGCAGGTGCCGGACCCCGCAGGCTTCGCCCGCAGGCTGGCGGATGTGATGGCGAAGGCCTTGGGGTGAAGCTGTTCCGCTCTTCCCTTCTCCCGTCGGCATAGCCGATGGGAGAAGGTGGCCGACAGGCCGGATGAGGGGTCTTTAACGACCTGCACAACCAGCCGAAAGAGGCCCTCATCCCCCCTTCGGGGACCTTCTCCCATCCTGCGGACGGGAGAAGGGAAGAAAACAAAAGAGTCTGCTGATATCGCGAAGCTCAGTCCTTCGCGCGTTCCACGTAGGAGCCGTCCTCGGTTGCCACCACGATGCGTGTGCCCGATACGATGTGCGGCGGCACCATGGTGCGCACGCCGTTGGAGAGCAGCGCCGGCTTGAAGGAGGAAGACGCCGTCTGGTTCTTGATGGCGGGCTCCGTCTCCACGATCTCCAGCGTCACGCGCTGCGGCAGCTCGATGGAGATGGGCAGGCTGTTGAACAGCGCGATCTGGCACTCCATGCCTTCCTGCAGGAAGGGGGCCGACTCGCCCAGCATGTCGCCCGAGACCTGGATCTGCTCATAGTTCTCGGGGTTCATGAAGATGTAGTTGTCGCCGTCCTGGTAAAGGTAAGAGTGGGTGATAGTCTCGACGAAGGCGCGCTCCAGCGGGTCCGTCGTCTTGTAGCGCACCACCGTCTTCACCCCGTCGGAGATGCGGCGCATGTCGATGGTGGTCGTCGGCGTGCCCTTGCCGGGGTGCATGGATTCGGCCTTGAGGACCACATAGAGCTTGCCGTCCTCATGCTCGATGACATTGCCCTTGCGGACGCCGCTTGCGATAACCTTGACCACGTTCTGTCTCTCGCTTCTCGAAAATTTCCGGATTTGGTTGGTGCGGCTATTAGCAGTGGCCATTCCGGAAGCCAACCCCCCAAGGAGGCGCCCCCCCCGTGCCGCTTGTCCCCTCCTATTGGTTCTCAGCTGACCGCCACGCCGACCGGCGCCCCTTCCTCATGGGCCGCAACCGCATCATCGCCGCCATCCGTAACTGGTTCGCCGCGCGGGACTTCGTGGAGGTCGACTGCGCGGCGCTGGCCCTTTCCCCCGGCAATGAGGCCCATCTCCATGCCTTCGCCACGGAGCTGATCCAGCCCGATGGCTCGGCTGAGCGGCGCTATCTCCACACCTCACCGGAATTTGCTGCCAAGAAGCTGCTGGCAGCCGGGGAGAGCCGCATCTTCAACCTCGGCCATGTCTGGCGCAACCGGGAGCGCACGCCGACCCATTCGCCGGAATTCACCATGCTTGAATGGTACCGCGCGCGCGAAGACTATGGCGCCATCATCGCCGATACGCTGGCGCTGGTGCAGCTTGCGGCCCGCGTCGCGGGCACGGCGCGCTTCGGCTGGCGCGGCCGGGAGGCAGACCCCCTGGCCCAGGCCGAGTGGCTGACCGTCAATGATGCCTTCAAGGCCCATGCCGGAGTGGATCTGCTTGCCACACTCCGCCGCGACGGCACGGCGGACCGGGAGGCGCTTGCCGCCATGTCGCCTGTGGCCTTCGGCAAGGATGACTCCTGGTCGGACATCTTCAGCCGCATCCTGTCGGAGAAGGTCGAGCCGCAGCTCGGCAACGGCCGCATCACCGTCCTTCATGAATATCCAGCGGTCGAGGCAGCGCTGGCCCGCACCACGGCGCATGACCCGCGCGTGGCGGAGCGCTTCGAGCTCTATGCCTGCGGCGTCGAACTCGCCAACGGCTTCGGCGAGCTCACCGACCCGGAAGAGCAGCGCCGCCGCTTCGTGGCCGAGATGGATGTGAAGGAACAGGTCTATGGCGAGCGCTATCCCATCGACGAAGAATTGCTAGCTGCACTGGCGATGATGCCGCCCGCCTCGGGCGTGGCGCTTGGGCTCGACCGGCTGGTCATGCTCGCCACCGGCGCCACGCGCATCGACCAGGTGCAGTGGACGCCCGTCACCTGATTGGCTAAGTCATCGCTTGAGTGGGAGAGAGGAAGAATGAAGAAGATACGATACGCCGTCGTGGGCACCGGCTGGATCTCGCAGATCGCCTTCCTGCCGTCGATTGCCCAGACCGGTAATTCCGAGGTCACGGCCCT
>CAIYXE010000364.1 GCA_903930095.1 uncultured Hyphomicrobiales bacterium | reverse complement strand
TTCGCGCCGCAGGCATCGTGAGCTTCCCAAGTCCTCGCGACTAGCCAAGACACGTAGCCCGAGTAGGCGACGAGGAGCATGAGCAGTCCTTCAGTGCGCGTGATACGATGTCCCGTCACGGCAAAACCCCAGAGGGCCAAGGCAAAGACCGCCATCACCCCGAGGTCCAAGCCGGTGATCCCGATGGAACTCAGAGGCGTGATCATGGCGGAGACACCGAGAATGCCGATAATGTTGAAAATATTGCTGCCGATAATGTTGCCCACCGCGATATCCGACTCCTTTTTGATCGCCGCGATATCGGACATTCTAAGCGCGCCCGTTCCATAGGCGTGAGGCGCGGAGCTGCCGGCAGCGCCAGCGAGCAGAGAGACCGGGCGCTTTAGCGCGTCCGGTCTTTTCGTTTGCGGATACTGGGAAGATAAGCCGACCGGCACTGATTTGGCTGGATTCGAAGCCTCCATACCTTCAGAGAATGAAAGCCTGTTTTGAAGGCCGACGATCTCTCCCCGGGCCGCTACGCGTGGATTGTCGTGGCGCTGCTGTTTCCCGTCGCGCTGCTTAACTACCTGGACCGCCAGATGATCGCGGCAATGAAGATGTCGGTCATGAGCGATGTGACTGGAATGGAATTGGAGTCGCAATGGGGCTTCATGCTCGGGCAGTTCAAGTGGGTCTATGCGTTTTTCAGTCCGATCGGCGGCTATGTGGCGGACCGTTTCAGCCGGCGGTGGACAATTTGCGGGAGCCTCTTTGTCTGGTCATTGATCACCTGGCTGACGGGTCATGTGACGACCTACGAGGGGTTGCTGTGGACGCGCACGGCCATGGGCTTGAGCGAGGCGTTTTACATTCCCGCGGCGCTGGCCCTCATCTCCGACTACCATCGTGGCCCCACACGGTCGCGGGCCACGGGCGTCCACCAAATGGGGATTTACTGCGGCGTGATCCTCGGCGGATTCGCGGGCTATGCGGCCGACGCGCCTTCCATCGGCTGGCGAATGGTCTTTGACGTAATCGGACTGGTCGGCATTTTTTACGCGGTGCCGCTGGTTTTCCTCCTTCGTGATGTGAAACGCGGCAGCGCGGAGGGGGAAGCGCGGCCGACGGCGGTTTCCTCGCTTCGCGAGTTGCTCGGCAACCCGTCTTTTGTCCTGCTCATGCTTTACTTCACCCTCCCCGCTTTGGCCGGCTGGGTGGTGCGTGACTGGATGCCGGCGATCCTCCAGCAGAGTTTCAACCTCAGCCAGGGGCTGGCCGGTGTCTCGGCGACGCTTTACTGGCAAGCCGCCGCCCTTGTTGCGGCGCTGGGAGGAGGCTGGCTGGCGGACCGCTGGATGCGGCGGACCGACCGGGGGCGCATTTATGTAAGCGCGTTGGGCATGGCCTTGATCATTCCGGCGTTGTTCGGCGTGGGCAACTCCCCAGCCCTCGGGTCATTCGGGCTGGCCATTGCCTCGCTTATCCTCTTCGGCATCGGCTGGGGATTCTTCGATATAAACAACATGCCGATCCTCTGCCAGATCGCCCGTCCGGAAGTGCGGGCCACCGGCTATGGGCTGATGAACTTTGTCAGCATCAGTTGTGGCGGCTTCGCCGACTGGGGCTTCGGCGCGATGCGCGACCGCGCCATCCCGCTTAACATCATCTTCGGCGTCTTCGCCAGTGCCTGTGTGATCTCGGTTGTGCTCGTGCTGCTCATCCACCCGCGCAAGATCGAGGAGCGGGTTGGGGGCGTTAGGGAACACTGAGAGAGTGTTTGGCGAGCAACACGTTGCAACGGGGTTCGTTGGCGCCACGCAAACCGAGCTTGAAGCATTGCCAGAGATTGGGCCAAAGGCTGCGTCTGATATCGCCGCCGGGTGTCCCGGGAGAGCCGAGCCTCCGGGTAAATGCCTTGCGGCTCACCTCCCGCAGAGTTTTCCAGCTTGCCCTCATCGGGCGTGCCGATGATTTGATCGTGACCGATGCCTCTCCCTACCACCGACTTACTCCACCTCAACACCGCCGCCGGCCTGCTTGCCTGACGCCTCGCCATGTCCTCGCTGCCTTCGCCAGGGTCTCGGAATCCTGTGACGGTTGTCCCCGTGCGGCCTCAACGCAGGACGGCGAGCAGGAAGGTGATCAGGGCGCTGTTGGCAAAATCGATCCCGCAGGCGCCGACGAGGGGAACAACCAGGTAAGCTTTCGGAGCGGGGCCAAAACGCTGCGTGATGGCATTGAGATTGGCCATGGCGTTGGCCATCGTGCCCATCATGAAGCCGGTGAA
>CAIYXE010000363.1 GCA_903930095.1 uncultured Hyphomicrobiales bacterium | reverse complement strand
CTGCCGTATTTCTGGATGAGCGGCTTGCTGACCACGACATAGATTGCCCATGCCAGGCCGCTGAGGAAGATCATGGCGCAGCCCGTGAGGAAGCCCGCGCTGTCCGTTGACACGCTCAGGTCCCGCCACACCAGCAACACCACGCCGAGAAAGCCGATGGGCAGCCCGACGAGAGAGGCAATGGTGAGCCGCTCCCTGGCGATGAGGCTTGCCGTCAGCGCGATCAGCAGCGGCTGGGTGCCGATGATGAGGCTGCCGATCCCCGCGGAGACATGGGCGAAGCCGAAGGCCGAGCCCAGATTGTATCCGATCATGCCGATGAGCGAGATGACCAGCAGGCGCGGCCAGTCCTGCCGGTCGATGCGCCAGCCGCCGAACACCGCGAGGCTTGCCGCATAGATGGCCCCGACGATGGCATAGCGGATGGCAAGATGATCAGCCGGCCCCAGATCAACCGAGAGAGTGCGCAGGAAGACGGGCCCCACGCCCCAGACCACCACCGTGAAGATCATGGCTGCGAAGGCGCGCGGATCCATCATTTAGCCCTTGCCGCGCAGGTGCGGGCCGAACTGGGCCGCGGCAACGCCCGCCAGCATCAGCAGTCCGCCCGCAACGATGTAGACGGTTACCACCTCGCCCAGCATCAGGGCGCCCGCCGCCACCGCGACGACCGGGATGAGGTAGAGAAAGGTGCCGGCCGCCGAGCTGGAGAGATGCTTGATGCCGTAGTTCCACAACATGGTGCCGCCCAACCCTGCGGCGAACACGAGATAGAGCACCTCGAGCCATTGCCGGAGGTCGAGGCGTGCGGCCAGCACCGGCAGCGGCTCGCTTGCTGCGCTGATCATGATGGGCGCGGCAATGAGCATGGTTACCGCCGTCACCGTGAAGCTGTCATGGCGGGCCAGCAGCGGTTTGGTCACGATAGTGTAGATGGCCCAGCCGACGCAGCATAACAGCAGGTAGACAACGCCGCGCAGCGAGACGGAATGCGGGGTAGTCTGGGTCAGATCCGGCCAGAACAGCACAAGCGATCCGGCAATGGCCATGGCCACGCCCGCCAGCACATAGAGCGTCAGCTTCTCGCCCAGCAGAAGGGCGGCGAGGATGGCGATCAGCAGCGGCTCCACCATGGTCACCAGCGTGCCAACACCCGCGGGCACGAGTTCGAAGCCCGCATTCACGAACCAGTTGTAGACGGCCATGCCGATGATGCCCGCCAGCAGGAAGCGTGGCCAGTCGGCCCTCGGAATGCGCCATGTGCCAAGCCAGGCGAGCCCCGCCAGGCTGACGGCGCTCAGCAGCACATAGCGCACCGCCAGCGAGTTTTCCGGGCTGAGCGACAGGGCGAGGGTGCGCATGAACACCGCCGACATTCCCCAGAACACCATGGCGGTGATCAGGGCGAGAATGGCGCGGGTTCTGGTGCTGTTCATGAAGATTCCGGTGGGCCACCATGCGTGCCCGAACATCGGGCGGCGGTCAATCAGCCCGGTGCTTGCCAGACATGCGCCGCGCGGCTAGCAGAGGCTCGATGAAGATACATCTCACCGCTCTTCTTGCGATTGCCGCCGCCACCACCGCCTGGGCCGGCCCCGTCGAGGACGGTGTCGCCCGCGGCATGAAGGCGCTGGAGGCGCGGGACGTCGTGTCGGCCATGGCGGCCTTCACGGAGGTTCTGGAGGCCGACCCCCGCAACGTCACCGCCGCCTATGAGCGCGGCCGCCTGCTGCTGGTGATCGGGGAGCCCGGCAACGCCGTGGCCGATTTCACCACCGCCATACTGGGCGATCCCGCCTTCGGCCGGGCCTATGTGGGCCGCGCCCAGGCCAAGCTGGTGTTGAAGGACGCTGAAAGCGCCATCGCCGATTTCGATCAGGCCATCAGGGTGGCCCCTCAGGATTTCGAGGTTCATGTGGCGCGCGCTGCGTTCCGGGTTCGCATCGGCAACCTGCCCGGTGCGCGGGAGGACCTTACAAACGCGAAAGCCGTCGCTGATGAGGCGACGGCCGCGAAGATCGGTCAGATGCTGGAAAGGCTGGGGGCGCCTTAACGTCCTCTCCTGCAAAGCGGGAGAGGAGGGGGCCACAACGCAGTTGGGGTAGGTGAGGGAACGCGGCCTCCGGCCTGCATGAGACCCCCCTCATCTCCCCGCTTCGCGGGTCCCCTCTTCTCCCGCTGAAGGAGCGGGAGAAGACGTTACGCCACGCCCTTGTCGGCCAGAAGCTGCTTCAGCTCGCCCGACTGGAACATCTCCATGAGGATGTCGGAGCCGCCAACGAACTCGCCCTTCACATAGAGCTGCGGAATGGTGGGCCAGTTGGTGTAGTCCTTGATGCCCTGGCGCAGCTCGTTCGAGTCCAGCACGTTGATGCCCTTGAAGGGCGCCCCCACGTGCTGGAGGATCTGCACGGAACGGCCCGAGAAGCCGCACATGGGCATGTCGGGCGTGCCCTTCATGAAGAGAACCACGTCGTTCGTCTTCACCTCGTTGTCGATCCACTGGTTGATGTCGGTCATCGCTCTCTCATCCTTTAATTCGTCATAACGGGCCCCTCAGGGGGCATTCACTCCGGCGTGCTCGTCTGCAGCGCCAGCGCATGCAACTCGCCGCCCATGCGGCCCTTCAGCGCCGCATAGACCATCTGGTGCTGCTGCACGCGCGATTTGCCCTTGAAGGCGGAGGACACGACGTTGGCGGCGTAGTGGTCGCCATCACCCGCCAGGTCCTTGATGGTCACGACGGCATCGGGCATCGCCTCCTTGATGAAGCGTTCGATGTCGGCGGCTGACATGGCCATGGATCTTTCCCCCTAAAGCTCGCCCGACATGAAGGCCGGAAACCAGCTTTCATGGGCAGAGCGCAAATCGGCCACAGATATAGAAGGCCCGGCGGCGATCTTCAATGCGGCCTCGGCCGTGACGGTTCCAACCTGCACCGCCGGCACACCGGCCTTGGCCGCCGCCTCCAGAATGGCAGGCGAGCCCGTCACCACATAGCGCGCCTGGTCCTCGCCGAAGAGCTGTTCATGGGTGAGGGCGGCGAGGCTTGCGCCAAGCCCCGAGGCCATCGCCATCTCGATCACGGCGAGAGCCAGGCCGCCGTCGGAAATATCATGCACAACAGTAACTTGGCCAGATTTGATGAGAGATCGCACGAAGTCGCCATTGCGCTTTTCGACAGCAAGATCGACAGGCGGCGGGGCACCTTCCTCGCGGCCCAGCACCTCACGCAGGTAGATCGACTGGCCGAGGTGGGAGCCATGCCCGCCAATGAGGATGATGGCGTCGCCATCCGCCTTGAAGGGAATGGTTGCCATGCGGTCGAGGTCGGGGATGAGGCCGATGCCGCCGATGGCCGGGGTGGGCAGGATGCCCTGTCCGTTGGTCTCGTTGTAGAGCGAGACGTTGCCCGAGACGATGGGGAAGGACAGCGCGTTGCACGCTTCCGACAGGCCCTGGATGGCCTTCACGAACTGGCCCATGATCTCTGGCCGCTCGGGGTTGCCGAAATTGAGGTTGTCGGTGATGGCGATGGGATCGGCACCGACCGCGGTGAGGTTGCGCCAGCACTCGGCCACCGCCTGCTTGCCCCCCTCGAAAGGATCGGCCTCGACATAGCGGGGGGTGACATCCGTCGAGACGGCGATGCCCTTCTTGCCGCGGATGCGGACGACGCCTGCATCACCACCGGGGATCTGCGCGGTGTTGGAGCCGATGAGGCTGTCATACTGCTCCCACACCCAGCGCCTGGAACACATATCCGGCGAGCCCACGATCTTCAGGATTGCGGCCTTGAGATCCTTGGGGGCGGGCACGTCCTTCAGCACAGGGTGCTTCTTCGGCTCCACCCACGGGCGGTCATATTCCGGGGCTTCATCGCCCATCTGCTTGATGGGAAGATCCGCCTTCACCTCGCCCTGGTGCTTGATGACGAAGCGCAGCGTGTCCGTGGTCTTGCCGACGATGGCGAAGTCGAGCCCCCATTTGTGGAAGATGGCCTCGGCCTCCTTCTCGCGCTTGGGGTCCAGCACCATGAGCATGCGCTCCTGGCTTTCCGACAGCATCATCTCATAGGCGGTCATGCCCTCTTCGCGGCAGGGCACGTGATCGAGATCGAGTTCGATGCCGAGGTCGCCCTTCGCGCCCATTTCGACGGCGGAGGATGTGAGGCCTGCCGCACCCATGTCCTGAATCGCAATGACGGCGCCGGATGCCATGAGTTCGAGGCAGGCCTCGAGCAGGCACTTCTCGGTGAAGGGATCGCCCACTTGCACTGTCGGGCGCTTCTCCTCCGCTTTGTCATCGAATTCGGCCGACGCCATGGTGGCGCCGTGGATGCCATCGCGCCCTGTCTTGGCGCCGAGATAGACGACGGGCAGGCCCACACCCTTGGCCTTTGAATAGAAAATCGAATCCGCGCGCGCGAGGCCCACTGCCATGGCGTTGACGAGGATGTTGCCGTTGTAGCGCGGGTGGAAGTTCACCTCGCCGCCAATCGTCGGCACGCCGAAGGAATTGCCATAGCCGCCGATGCCGTGAACGACGCCTGACACGAGGTGCCGCGTCTTGGGGTGGGCGGGCTCCCCGAAGCGGAGCGCATTCATCGCCGCGATGGGCCTAGCTCCCATGGTGAACACGTCACGCAGGATGCCGCCCACGCCCGTCGCCGCCCCCTGATAGGGCTCGATGAAGGAGGGGTGGTTGTGGCTCTCCATCTTGAAGACGATGG
>CAIYXE010000362.1 GCA_903930095.1 uncultured Hyphomicrobiales bacterium | reverse complement strand
CGTCCCTGAGCTTGCGCAGCAGGCGGAACAGCACCTGCGCCTCGCTGGGGGTGAGGGATGCCGTGGGCTCGTCCAGCAGCAGCACGCGGGACTTGAGGGAGAGCGCCTTACCGATCTCCACAAGCTGCATCTGCGCGACGCTGAGGCGGGAGACGGGTGTCATAGGGTCGATGTCGAGATCGAGCTGGCGCAGCCAGCGCTTCGCCTCCTCGGCGAGGGCTGCGTAGTTGACGGTCGAGAGCGAATGCGCGCCCAGCCGGTCGAGCATGATGTTCTCCGCCACCGAGAAGCGGGTGACGAGGTTGCGCTCCTGATGCACCACGCCGAGACCGCCCGCCGCCGCCTGGCGCGGATTGGCGAAGCGGGTGGGCTTTCCCTCCATGGTGATCTCGCCCGCATCCGCGCGGTGGATGCCGGTCATGATCTTGATGAGGGTCGATTTGCCTGCGCCATTCTCGCCCAGCAGCGCGTGTACCGAGCCGCCGGTGAGCGTCATCGACACATCGTCCAGCGCCTTGACACCGGGGAAAGACTTGCTGACGTGGAAGACCTTGAGGGCCGTCATCAGCGCGCCTCGTAGAGCTTGGCGACACGGATCTCGCGGAAGCGGTTGATGCCGACGGCCCAGAGTATGAGCGCACCCAGCACGATCTGCACCACGAAGGGATCGATGGCGAAGAGCACCAGCGCCTGGGTGATGATGGCGATGATGACAACGCCGAAGAAGGTGCCCGCGACGCTCACATGGCCGCCCGCGAGAACGGCACCACCGATGACGGGTGCTGCGAAGGAGGAGATCAGCCAGTCATCGCCGATCGTCGGCTGGCCGATCTGCAGCCGCGCCACCAGCATCATGCCGGCGATCGCCGCGAGCGCGCCTGAAATGGCGAAGGCCCAGATGGTCGTGGCGGCGACGTTGATGCCGGAAAGCTCCGCCGCCGTGCGGTTCCCGCCCACGGCGAGGATGTAGCGGCCGATCCGCATGCGATTCAGGAGATACCACATGAAGACGGAGACGATGACCATGGGCACGATCAGCCACGGCACCGGGCCGAAGATGGCGAGGTTGCCGAAGTCCTTCACACTCTGCGGCACGCCGTAGAAGGGCTGCGCCTCGGTGATGCCGAGGTTGATGCCCTTGAAGATCTGCAGTCCCGCCAGCGTGATGATGAAGGCCGAGATGCCGGTACGCGCGATGACATAGCCCGAGGCCGCACCCGCCGCGGTGCCGATGGCAAGCCCGATGAGCACAGCCAGGACGGGCGGTACGCCATAAAGCTCCATCACCGCCACGAAGCAGATGGCGACGAGGCCGCCGAAAGAGCCCAAAGCCAGGTTCATCTGGCCGATGGCGATGATGACGAGCTGCCCCAGCGCTACCACCATGTTCACCGAGATGGCCGAGAGCAGCACGAGGATGTTGAAGGGCGAGAGGAAGCTCGGCCGGAAGATGGAGATGACCACCACCGCCACGAGGCAGACGAGTGCGGGGCCCATCCAGTCATTGTCGAAGTAGCGCTTCATCAGATGAGCCCCCGCTTGCGCAGCACGCCCTGGCGCAGCCTGTCTGTCAGCACGGCTAGCATAAGGATGATTCCGAGGCAGGCGAGGATCCAGAACTCGCCGACACGCATAAGGAGGAGCCCGCTCGTCATGATGGTGACGAAGGCCGCACCCAGCAGCGTGCCGATGACCGAGACCCGCCCGCCCGATAGCAGCGTGCCACCCAGCACGGGGGCGAGGAAGGCCGGAAGCAGCCAGTCCTGCCCAAGCTGCCCCGCCATAGAGGGAACGGCAGCACCCATGCGCGCGGTGAGCATGAGGCCTGCGAGGGCCGCCAGCGCGCCCGTGAGCACATGGCAGGCGGTGATGACGCGGCCAGTGCGGATGCCGGAGAGTTCCGCCGCCCGCGGGTTGGCGCCAGCGGCCAGCATCTGACGTCCCAGCGTGGTGAAACGGTAGAAGATGGACAGCGCTGCGCAGACGATGAGCGTGACGACCAGCAGCACGGAGACCTTGCCGAACAGGCGCATCTTGCCGATCTGCGTCACCTCCGGCGGAAGTTCGTTGAAGGCCTGCGCCTTGGACAGGAAGATCATGACTCCGAAGAAGATGCTCATGCTGGCCAGCGTGATGATGAAGCTGTGGACGCCCGAGCGCACCACCACATAGCCGTTGATGAAGCCGAGGCTGGCGCCGAAGAGGATGGCGAATGGAATGGCGAGCTGCAAGGGAATGCCGAGCGCCTGCGCCAGCCAGCCGAAGACCATGGCGGCGCAGACACCGATGGCGCCGACGGAGAGATCGAGGCCACCCGTCACGATCACCGCCATCATGGCAAGGCCGATCATGGTGTCGATGCCGATCTGGCGGCCGATGGTGAACAGACTGAAGGGCGAGGTGAAGCCGTCGAGCGAGAGGGCGAAAGCCGTGAAGGCGATAAGGATCAGAATGGCGAGTCCGAACTCGTTGCTGAGCAATAGCCGCAGCGCGCCGGAGCCCTGGCGGCGGGCGGGCATGTCGAGGTCGGTGGCGGGAATATCAGTCATGCGCCCATCCTTCCCCTCGCCCCCGCAGGGGGAGAGTGCCGGGGTGAGGGGGTGCCTCCGCAAGTCCCGGTGTCAAAAACGAGTAAAAAGCAATTGGAATCTAACATCATGCGGCCTGCTGGCTGGACCACTCCTCGACGAGGGGGTGGCAAGGGAAGCCCCCGCGCGCGTGCACGGGGGCAGGTTCGTCAGTTGCAGTCCATGTAGTCCTTCTCGAAATTCGCGAGAATGTCCTTGGTGATGCCGCGCATGGCGTCGACATAGGTGTCGACCTGGGCGGCATCGACGAACACCGTGCCGGAGTCGACGAACTTCGCGGTGAGCGCGTTGGACTTCCACGGCGCGTCGGCCTTCAGCGTGCAGCCAGTGCGCAGCTTGTCGAGCACGTAGGAGCCTATGTAGCCCTGGCCATAGGGGTTCTGAAGCATGGTGCCGTTGACGAAGCCGTCCTTGATGGCCTTCAGCACCACCTCGTCATGGTCGATGCCGACCATCTTGAT
>CAIYXE010000361.1 GCA_903930095.1 uncultured Hyphomicrobiales bacterium | reverse complement strand
GAACGCCTGAAGCTGGTCCTCTTCAAGGCGAAGAGACAGCGTCTTGGGATCTTCGCCCGGCAGCCGGGAGCGGGTCATGTCCTGGGCAACAATCGAAAGCGCCTTTGCCGCGCTGCGGGCCCGACCCGTTATGACCGCGAGTCCGAGCGTCAAATCTCTGTTGTCGAGCATGAAGGACCTTCCAAAACCTGCCAGAGGAAATTCTTTGCCATCCTTGGCCAGTAACGACAACACGGATCATCGGTCAAGGTCAATGCGATGGTTGCCGGAGCTATACCGGAGCCATGGCGCGCGGCTTCTGATGGCAGAAACTGCTCGAGACCCGCGACTTGGCCACCATTCATGAAATCGCCGACGCCGAGAACATCAACCCGTCCTACGTCAGCCGGGTACTGCGATTGACGCTGCTGGCGCGAGACATCGTGGAGGCGATACTGACAAGAAGACAGCCGGAGGGCCTGACGATGGCAAGGGCGATGCAGCCGTTCCCGTGGCAATGGCAGCGTCAGGTATTCTCATGATATCGCGAACCGTTCCGAATTTCCGAAGCCCGTGATAGGGATTTGGCATGATCGTCAACCGCATGCCCGAGCTGGCGATATGGATTGCACTGGGTGCAACCCTCGGCATTGGGGTGACTGATTGCATGAGCGCCCCTGCGATACAGGGCACCGCCTCCGTCATCGATGGGGATACCATCGAGATCCGCGGCGAGCGGATCCGTCTCGATGCCATCGACGCGCCGGAGAGTTCGCAGCCTTGCCCGGACGCCGCCGGCAAACAATATCGCTGCGGGCAGAAGTCCGCATTCGCGCTCGCCGACATGATCGGACGCTCAGTTGTCAGCTGTGAGCCCAAGGGCCGCGACAGATACAAGCACGTGATCGCTGTCTGCTTCAAGGCGGAGACCAACCTCAATGCCTGGATGGTCACCCAGGGCTGGGCGGTGGCGTTTCGGAAGTATGGAAACGATAACATTCGCGAGGAAGACGAAGCGCGTCTTGCCGGCCGCGGGATATGGGCCGGTTTGTTCGACATGCCTTGGGACTGGCGGGCGCGAAATCGATGAACCGCAAGGCCGCCGCACAGGCCCAACAGGCGCCGCAGGAAGTGCTGGCCGGCATCGTCGAGCGGGTCACATTCCATAACGCCGAGAACGGCTTCTGACGGCCATACCC
Organism: uncultured Hyphomicrobiales bacterium; assembly: GCA_903930095.1. Classification (GTDB taxonomy): domain Bacteria; phylum Pseudomonadota; class Alphaproteobacteria; order Rhizobiales; family Aestuariivirgaceae; genus Aestuariivirga. Next base: position 474 of record CAIYXE010000361.1, on the reverse strand, counting down.
TGGCAACCGTCATCCCAGACATGGAGCGGACCATCGGAAACGGCATCACCCGTAACGGCGACATCGAGGTGAGTCGCAAGTGCCTGCGCAAATAGAAACGGCGGAGCCCGAGAGCCCCGCCACGATCATTTCCGTGTGTTGTTCAGCCCAACAAGCTGTCAGTTGCTCAGGGTCTCGGGCGCTGCTGGGGCCGCAGGGGCCTCGTCAGCGGCTTCCTCAAGTTCAAAATTAAGTGTCACTTCCGGGAATATGGCGACCAGATCGAGGTCAACTTCCGAGAACCTGTAGCCGTCCACTTTCAAGTCAGCGGCAGTCTCGTCCAGGTCCAGCAAGCCCAAAAGGATTATGCGTTCGATAGCGCCAAACTTCTCCTTGTTCTCAAACTCCGTCCGGAGTTCAGCTTCGACTGCCTCCGACACCGGCTCACGCACTTCAAGCGACAGGCTGATTTTGGGAATGATGTCGGGCGAGATG
>CAIYXE010000360.1 GCA_903930095.1 uncultured Hyphomicrobiales bacterium | reverse complement strand
GCCTGCCGCGTTCGGCGAGTGTCGAGGCCAGCGAAGCCTCGATCATCGCCAGGCTGCCGAGAAAGCGTTTCTTGGCGCTGATGGAGGAAAACCCTGCATTCGCCATCGCCGTGGCGCAGCAGCCGGCCGGGCATGTGCGGCGGCTGACGACGAGGGTGTTCGAATTCAGCACCATGGCGGTGCGGCAGCGGCTGCGGGCGGAACTGCTGCGCCTGGCAAAGCCCGCGGCCAGCGCCGATACGGGCGTGATCGCCAGCCTGCCGACCCATGCGGAACTCGCCAGCCGCATCAGCACCCACCGGGAGGCGGTGTCACGCGAACTGGCCTGGCTCGACGACGGCGGCTTCGTCGTGAAGCAGGGCCGCAACCTTCTGATCCCCAGCCTCGGCAAGCTCCGCAGCCTGATGGAAGACGGCTGGAAAGGCTAGTTTTCCGGTCCGCCTGTGGCAATCCTCACAGCGTGCTCCGCGATCTGCGGCCTAGTGTGCCTCTCACGCGCCCTGCTCACCTTGCCCGTGAGCCCGGTCAAAGAGGAGAACCATCATGAAGACCCAGTCCCCCACTCTTCCGGCTGCACATGGAACACTCCAGAACCTTGTGCGGCAGGTCATGCAGAAGTTCTCGGCGATGCTCGAGGAACGCCGCGTGCAATCCCGCAAGAAGGCCGCAGCCGACATGCTGGAGCAGATGGACCCCCGGCTTCTCGACGACATCGGCATTGCGCCGCCGAAGACTCCGCATGCGATGCAGAGCCTCGCCCAGCAGACTCCCGCGGTTCTTGCCGCATCGGTGTTCTCCGTGCCGCGCAAGGTTCGGCGCTGAGCCCTGAAGCATGTTCGCTTCTGCGGAAGGATCATGAACTGGCGCGCGTTGCTTTCAACCAGGCTGTTCCAACCGGCCGGAACGCGCGCTAAAGCCCCTTCGCGTCGAGCCAGGCATCGAGCTTCTTCATCTCAGCCTCGCCGATGCCCTGGGGGCCCGTCAGGGCCTGCCAGCCGCGGGCGTAATCGGCGGCCGAATAGACGTGGCCCCGGCCCTTGGGCACCGTGGTTGCCGTCATCATGTCGAAGATCACCTGAATGAAACTGATGGCGGGCATCCAGTTCAGCCCAGGCGAGACATCCGCAGCGCGGGGCGGGCCCATCCAGTCTGGCTTGCGGAACCACATGTTCTGTTCGAAGAACACGATCGGATCAGAAGAATACTGAAGATAGAGCACGCGGACGGGGCCCCAGCCACCCGCGGCGAGCTGGGTCTTGTCACTGGCCGTGAAGAACCGGAAGACCTGCGAATTGCGCGCCGCCGGCAGCCACTGGGGCGAGCCCGCCTCGCGGGTGGCGGTAACCTCCGTCCAGGTGCGGCTGGCAAAGGGCGGACCGACCCAGAAGGCACCCTCGAAAGGATCACCCAGCACGGCATAGGCATTGCTGGCGAGGTCGGAATTGAGGGAACCGAGGCTCAAGCCGAACAGGAAGAGCCGCGGCCGTGAGGCCTTTGGCAGAGAGCGCCAGTGCCCATAGACGGCGCGGAACACCGCGTCTGCCGTCTCCTCCCCATATTCCGGCTGAACCAGCAGGGACAGCCAGCTCGGAAGGTAGGAGTATTGCACCGAGACGGAGGCCACGTCGCCGCCATGCATGATCTCGAGCGGCAACATCGCCGCGGGGTCAACCCAGCCGGTGCCGGTGGGCGTGGCGATGACCAGGAGCGGCCTTTCGAAGGCGCCGGTGCGCAGCATCTCGGCCAGGGCCAGGGCGGCGCGCTCTTCCACCGTTTCGGCTGAGTTGGCGCCGACATAGACCCGGAGCGGGGCACGCGCGGCCCGCCCGGTGATGGCCGTGATGTCTGCGGCGGCGGGCGTTTCCATGACGTGGCGGCGCCCTTCGCGGCCGAGACCCTCCCAGGCGAGGAGGGAGGCCGCACTTCCCGTCTGCAACGGCTCGAGCGGCCTCTCCTCCTCTGCGGGGAGGAAAGAATCAACGGTCCTGTAAGCGGAATCGAGGCCGCGCAGAATGGCATCGAGCAGGAAGCCGTTGCCGACCGCCCAGAAGGTCCAGGCGGCGAGAAGCGAAGCCGCCAGCAGTGCAGCACGGGGCGGCAGGACATGCCGCAGCGGCGCATCGAACAGGTCCTTCAGGGCCCTGAAGAAACGCCCGGCGGCGATCAGCACAAGCGCGACCGCGAGCCCCACGCCCAGAAGCGTGATGGGCCTGACGGTTTCAACCGGCGGAAGCCCCAGCGCCTGATAGATCTCGTTCTGCCAGCCGCGCGCCAGGAAGGCGCCTGCCACCACGACAATGACGGCGAACACGGCCGAGAGCCATCTGCCACGGCGGAGCAGGCCCTGCTGCGCCACCGGAAGACCCAGCCAGCCCCACAGCATGACCAGCCCGGCGGCAATCCCGTAGCCCGCCGCGAAGGCAAGCCCGGCGATGGCGCCCTGGATCGGGCCCTCGCGCGGGATCAGGCTGGGGGTCAATGCGGCCAGCCAGAACAGTGCCCCAGTTACGAGGCCCGCGGCCGAAAGCGGTGCCGTGAAACGGCTGATGAGGACGGCGGCGAGTTTGTTCATGCGCAGCCTTGTG
>CAIYXE010000359.1 GCA_903930095.1 uncultured Hyphomicrobiales bacterium | reverse complement strand
TCACCAGGTGATCGCCTTCTTCGAGGAGCGGCGCGGCAGGCTGATGGGTTTCCGCTGGAAGGATCACCTCGACTGGAAGTCCTGCGCGCCGGGCGCACAGCCCTCCGCCTTCGACCAGGCCATCGGCACGGGTACGGGCACGCGGGCGAGCTTCCAGCTGGTCAAGCGCTACGGCACGGGCCAGCGCGCCTATGTGCGCACCATCACCAAGCCGGTGGCGGGCAGCGTGCGGGTGGCGGTGGCGGGAACGGAGGTGACGGGCTTCAGCCTCGACCCGCTGACGGGAATCGTGAGCTTTCCCGCGAACCGGATTCCGGCGGCGGCGGCTGCCGTGACGGCGGGCTTCGTCTTCGATGTTCCGGTGCGTTTCGATACGGATGAGCTGAGGATCAACCTGACGCAGTTTGCGGCAGGTGACATTCCGCAGATCCCGCTGGTGGAGATCCGCTGATGCGGCAGATCCCGCCGGCACTTGCCCTGCACCTTGCATCAGGGGCGACGACGCTCTGCCATTGCTGGCGGCTTCAACTGCGGAGCGGCGAGGTGATGGGCTTTACCGACCATGACCGCGCATTGACCTTCGGCGGCGTGACCTTCGAGGCCGAAACCGGCTTCACGGCGAGCGAGATCGACTCCGCGCTGGGGCTTTCCGTCGACAATCTCGAGGCGTCCGGGGCGTTGTCCTCCGGCAGGCTGACGGAGGCGCGCATCCAGGCGGGTGACTTCGACAATGCCGCAATCGAGCTGTGGCGCGTCAACTGGCAGGATACCGGCCAGAGGGTGCTGCTGAAGCGCGGGTCACTGGGCGAGGTGACGCGCGGGCCCCATGGCTTTACCGCGGAACTCCGCGGACTGGCGCATGAGTTGAACCAGCCGCGGGGGCGGATCTTCCAGTTTGGCTGCGACGCGGAACTGGGCGATGCGCGCTGCGGCGTTGACCTGTCCGGCGCCGAATACCGGGCGGAGGGGCAGGTGATCGCCAGCACGGGCGGCCGGTTGCTGCGGCTGCAGGGGGTTGCGGGCTTCGATGATGGCTTCTTCGCGCGCGGGCAGCTGCGCTTTCAGGGTGGCGCCAATGCCGGGCGGGTGGGGCTGGTGAAGGTGCACCGGGGCGACATGATCGAGCTGTGGCAGCCGATGCCGGGGGCGGTGCTGGCAGGCGAGCGCGTGGCGGTGACGGCGGGCTGCGACCGGCAGTTTGCCACGTGCCGGACGAAATTCATGAACGCCCGCAATTTCCGCGGCTTTCCGCACATGCCGGGCGACGATTTCGTGATGCGATATGCGATCCGGGAGGAGAGATGATGGGGCCGGAGCAGGAGCGTGCTGCCGCGATCATTGCCGCCGCGCGCGGCTGGATCGGAACACCCTACCGCCACCAGGCGAGCCTCAAGGGTGTGGGCGCCGACTGCCTGGGCCTGGTGCGCGGCGTGTGGCGCGAGGTGATGGGCGGCGAGCCCGAGCAGCCCCCCGCCTATGCCCCTGGCTGGGCCGAAGAGGGCGGAACGGAAGCGATGGCGGAGGCCGCGCGGCGCCACCTGACTGAAGTTCCGTATACGGAGTATCAGGCGGGTGACGTGCTGCTGTTCAGGTGGCGGGCGCACCTTCCGGCAAAGCATGCCGGAATCTCCAGCGGCGGGGCAAGCATGATCCATGCGCAGGAGGGCGTGGCGGTGACCGAGATTGCGCTGTCTCAATGGTGGCTGCGGCACCTGGCCTTCGCCTTCCGCTTTCCGCATGGGAGGCGCTGATGGCAACGGTGGTTCTGCAGGCCGCGGGAGCGGCCATCGGCACCATGCTGGGCGGGCCGGTGGGCGGCATCATCGGCAGGGCGCTTGGCGCGGTGGCCGGTGGCTTCATCGACCAGCAGCTGTTCGGCTCCTCGCGCACGGTGAAGGGGCCGCGGCTGACCGACCTGCGGGTGATGGCCTCCTCCGAGGGAGCGCCGATCCCCAGGCTGTGGGGCAGCATGCGCGTTTCTGGACAGGTGATCTGGGCCACCGACTTCGAGGAGAGGCAGCAGACCGAGAGCGCGGGCGGCAAGGGCGGATCAGGCTCACGCAACAAGGTGAGGACCTATACCTATTTTGCGAACTTCGCCGTGGGGCTGTGCGAGGGCGAGATCGACCGCATTGGCCGGGTGTGGGCGGATGGCAAGCCGTTCGACCTGTCGCGCGTGACCGCGCGGCTTTACACCGGCGGCGAGACGCAGGAGCCGGACAGCCTGATTGCGGCGAAGCTCGGGGCCGGGAATGTGCCCGCATATCGCGGGCTTGCCTATATCGTGTTCGAGCGGTTGCCGCTTGCCGATTTCGGCAACCGGCTGCCGCAGTTTTCCTTTGAGGTGATCCGTGCGGCCGGCGGTGCGGAAACCCATGTCAGGGCGGTGAGCATCATCCCCGGCTCGACCGAGTTCGGTTACGACACCCGCGTGGTGACGCGTGAGGCGGAGGAGGGCATCACCCAGCCC
>CAIYXE010000358.1 GCA_903930095.1 uncultured Hyphomicrobiales bacterium | reverse complement strand
GGCGTGGAACACCTGGCGCCACCTCGAAATCTGGTATGGCGTCATGGGGCTTGGCGCCATCGTCCATACGCTGAACCCGCGGCTCTTCGCCGACCAGCTCACCTACATCATCAACCACGCCGAGGATCAGTGGATCTTCACAGATCTCTCCTTCGTGCCACTGTTCGAAAAGCTGCAGGACTCGCTGCCGCGCATCAAGGGCTTCGTCATCATGACGGATGCCGCCCACATGCCGGTGACCACGCTGAAGAACCCCGTCTGCTACGAGGACCTCATCGCGGAGGGTGACCCGGATTTCCGCTGGCCGGAGTTCGATGAGAACACCGCCTGCGGCATGTGCTACACCAGCGGCACCACGGGAAACCCCAAGGGCGTGCTCTATTCCCACCGCTCCAATGTGCTGCACGGGCTGATGTGCGCGCTGGGCGATGCGATGGCGCTCTCCAGCCGCGATGTCGCCATGCCCGTCGTACCAATGTTCCACGCCAATGCCTGGTCCATTGCCTTCTCCGCACCGATTTCCGGCGCCGCATTGGTGATGCCGGGCCCCAAGCTCGACGGCGCATCGATCTACGAGATGCTGACCGAGGGCAAGGTCACGATCACCGCCGCGGTTCCCACCGTCTGGCTCATGCTGCTCAACCATCTGGAGCAGAACCCGCACCTGAGGCTCCCTCACATCGACCGCGTGGTGATCGGCGGCTCCGCCTGCCCCGAATCCATCATGAAGGCCTTCGTCGAAGCCTATGACACCGACGTGATCCACGCCTGGGGCATGACGGAGATGAGCCCCATCGGCTCGCTTGGCGTCCAGTCCGGCCGCGCGGCGGAATTGCCCGCTGAGGACTGGTGGACGCTCAAGCTCAAGCAGGGCCGCCCGCCCTTCATGGTGGACATGAAGATCACCGACGACGAGGGCAACACGCTGCCCCATGACGGCCGGACCTTCGGCCGCCTGAAGGTGAAGGGCCCCGCCGTGGCAAAAAGCTATTTCAAGGGCGAAGGCATGGGCGCCTTTGATGCCGATGGCTGGTTCGACACGGGCGACGTCGCCACCATCGATGACTATGGCTACATGCAGATCACCGACCGCGCCAAGGATGTGATCAAGTCCGGCGGCGAATGGATCTCCTCGATCGAGATCGAGAACATTGCGCTCGGTTGTGCTGGCGTTCACGAAGCCGCGGCAATCGGCCTGCCCCATCCGAAGTGGGACGAGCGGCCATTGCTGGTAATCGTCCGCAAGCCCGGCTCCTCCGTCACCCGGGAGGAGGTCTTGGCCCATCTCGGCGGCAGGATCGCGAAGTGGTGGATGCCGGACGACATTGCCTTCCTCCCCGAGATCCCCCACACGGCCACGGGCAAGATCTCCAAGCTGGAACTGCGCCGCCAGTTCCACGACTATCGTTTCCCGAACGGCTAGAACATGATCCGCAAGAGTGGAAACCACTTTTGCGATGAGATCATGCTCAAGTAATTGATCTTGCGCGAGTTCTTTTCGATCAGGTGAGATCAACTCCCGATTTCTTGCCGTCATGCCAGCGGAAGCTGGCATCCCGTCTCGTTGCAGCACATGCAGACATCGAGCGGGACCCCTGCTTCCGCTCGATGGAGCCCGGCAGCGCCGGCGGCATAACCGGAACGGTAGCTGTTTCGCGCGAGAGTTTCTTGTCGCCATGAACCCCGCGCGTGCACAATCTTCCAGGCCGTTGCCGTGTCAATGCGTTCGAGGACTTCAAGAACTTGCTCACACCAGAGAAACTGCAAAGGGAGCGGGCGGTTTTTTCCGCCTTCATCTATGATCTTCTTCTGGTTGGCCCCTATCTCTGGATAGCGATCGAGGTCGGCTCCCTCACCATACTGGGCGAGGTGATACGTGGCATGCTGATGATCACGGTCACCATCCTCTCCTGGATGACGCTGCGCAAGATTCACCGTGGCCAGACGGGCGACTATGATTTCGGCATGGGCAAGGTGGAGCAGATCCTCTCCCTCAGCGTGGCCGTTATGCTCACTGCTTCCGTGGTCTATATCTGGGTCAGGCTGCTGAACAGCAGCCCGGCCGAAACCCAGGAAGTCGATGCCATGAGCTATGTGGCGGTGGGCCTCGCCTTCGCCAACCTCAGCGTCAATCTCGCTCTCCTCCATCCGCTCTACCAGGCGATGAAGACCGGCAAGTCCGTGCTGGTCACCGCCCAGTTCCACGCCAAGATCGCCAAGTCGATCGGCTCCCTCGTGGTCACCCTCTGCGTGGCGCTGAACCAGCTGACGAGCAGCATGGCGCTGGCGCTCTGGGCCGAGCGCGTCGGCGTGTTGATCGTGACGCTGGTGACGCTCCACGCCGCCTATGAGCTCATCAAGTCCTCGCTCCCGGACCTGCTCGACCGTACCCTGCCGGAGGAGCTGCAGGTGAAGATCAACCAGGTCCTCGCGCGGAACTACAGCAATTACGATGCACTCAAATGGTGCCAGAGCCGCCAGTCGGGCTCCAGCATCGAGGTGCATCTGGGCCTGGGCTTCGCCGGAGACCTCGCCTTTGCCGATGTGGCCCGCATCACCAAGGCCGTGGTCACCGACATGGAGGCCGCGATCCCCGGAAGCCGCGTCACCGTCACCCCCGTCATGGCTGACTGAAACCACCCGAACCCTGTTCTTTTCTTCGAAACGGCTGTTATAGTCCCCGGGCTTCAGGAGGAGATGAGCATGCCCTTGTCCAACATGGCCGTCCGCGACATCGAGACGGTAATCCACCCCTACACCAACCTCGCGCGCCACCGCGAGGTGGGCCCGCTCATCCTCAACGAAGGCCGTGGCATCCATCTCTATGACGACACGGGCAAGCGCTACATCGAAGGCATGGCGGGCCTGTGGTGCACGGCACTGGGCTACGGCAACCAGGAGGTCGCGGAAGCCGGCGCCGAGGCGCTGCGCAGGGTGTCCTTCACCCACGCCTTCAGCGGCAAGTCGCATGATGGCGTGATCGAGCTTTCAGAGAAGCTCAAGGAGATCGCTCCCTGCCCGGCCTCCAAGGTGCTCTTCGGCTCCTCGGGCTCCGAGGCCAACGACATGCAGATCAAGCTGTCGTGGTACTACAACAACGCCCGCGGCAAGCGTGAGAAGAAGAAGATCATCAGCCGCATCCGCGGCTATCACGGCGTCACCATCGCGTCCGCCTCGCTCACCGGGCTGCCCTGGGTGCACAATGATTTCGATCTGCCGATCGCCAACATCCTCCACACCTCCTGCCCGCACCACTACCGCTTCGGCAAGGACGGCGAGAGCGAGGCGGAATTCGCCCAGCGCATGGCGGATGACCTCGAGCAGCTGATCATCAAGGAGGGGCCGGACACCGTTGCCGCCTTCATCGCGGAGCCGCTCATGGGGGCGGGCGGCGTGCTGCTGCCGCCTGCGGGCTATTGGGAGAAGGTCAACGCCATCCTCGCCCGCTACGACATCCGCTTCATCGCGGATGAGGTGATCTGCGGCTTCGGCCGCACCGGCAACTGGTTCGGCACCACCACCTTCGGCATGAAGCCGCAGTCGATCTCCATGGCCAAGGCCATCACCTCGGCCTATTTCCCGCTGTCTGCCTTGACCATCGAGGAAGATCTCTACCAGGCGATGCTGGACGAAAGCCGCAAGCTCGGCACCTTCGGCCACGGCTACACCTACACGGCCCATCCCGTGGGCTGCGCCATCTCGCTCAAGACCATCGAGATCTATCAGCGCGACAAGATCATGGAGCATGCCGCGAAGATGAGCCCGGTGTTCCAGATGCGCCTGAAGAAGCTTGCCGATCACCCGCTGGTGGGCGAGGCGCGCGGCGTGGGCCTCATCGGTGCGGTGGAACTCGTCGCCGACAAGGCCACGAAGCGGCCCTTCGACCCCAAGAAGATGATGGGCGCCAACACGGTGAACGCCATGCAGGAGCTTGGCCTCATCGTCCGCAACATCCAGGACGCGATCGCATTCTGCCCGCCGCTCATCATCACCACCGATGAGATCCACGAGATGTTCGACATCGTCGAGAAGGGCCTCGACCGCATGGAGGCCTGGGCAGCCAAGGAAAACGCGAGGGCGGCATGATCGGCAGCGAGGGGGAGCTCCGGGCGAAGTTCGGCGAGGTTCACCCCCTCGCCATCACCAAATCGCGGCCGGCACTCGACAAATATTCGCGGCAGTTCATCGCCATGTCGCCCTTCCTCGTCATCTCGACCGCGGACGAGGCCGGCAAGGCCGACCTCTCGCCGCGCGGCGATCCGCCGGGCTTTGTCCATGTCGTGGACGACCGCACCATCCTGATCCCGGACCGGCCGGGCAACAACCGGCTCGATACGATGGCAAACATCACCGCCAACCCGAATGTCGGCTGCCTGTTCTTCATTCCCGGTTACGAAGACACGCTGCGCCTCAACGGCAAGGCCCGCATCACCGATGATGCGGACTTGCTCGCCGGCTGCACGGTGAACGGCAAGCAGCCCAAGGTCGGCATCCTGATCTCCGTCGAGGAGGTCTTCCTCCACTGCGCCAAGGCGCTCAAGCGCTCGAAGCTGTGGGAGCCGGACTACCGCCAGGACCGCACCCTGATGCCCTCGATCGCCCGCATCATTCTGGAGCAAACCTGCGAGGCCTCCGTCGACGAAACGGAAGCCGCGCAGGCCGACAAGGATGTCGAGGGCGACTACAAGACCGGCCTCTACTGAGAAAATCCGGCCGCTTGATCGAGGTCAATGAAGGGAAGCTTCACAACCATTAGTGTCAATCTTCATGGACACTCAGCTACTCCCCTTCGCCCTGCAGGATGTGCCACGCTACACGAGCTATCCCACGGCCGTGCAGTTCCAGCCGGATTTTCCAGGCGCCACCGCCGATCAGTGGCTGACCGGGCTCAACGCTGATGCCACGCTTTCGGTCTATGTGCACATCCCCTTCTGCCGGCAGCTCTGCTGGTACTGCGGCTGCCACACCACCGTGCCCAACTCCTATGACCGCGCGGCACGCTACGTCGCCTATCTGGTCAAGGACATTCGCCGCTCGGCGGCGCTCTTCCGCGGCCGCAGGGGCAAGGTCACCCATCTCCATTTCGGCGGCGGCACGCCCACCTATCTCGACGATCTCCACATCGGCGAGATCGTGGAGGCCATCGACAAGGGCTTCGGCCTTGCAGCGGGCGGCGAGGTGGCGCTCGAGTCAGATCCCCGCACCCTCACCAAGGAGCGCGCCAAGGTGCTGGCGTCGATGGGCTTCACCCGCATCAGCTTCGGCGTGCAGGATTTCGCAACCCCCGTGCAGATGAAGATCAACCGCCTGCAGAGCTTCGGCCTGGTCAGGGCCGCCAATGATTTCCTGCGCGAGGCCGGCTTCACCTCGGTCAACTTCGACCTCATGTATGGCCTTCCCGCCCAGACGGTGGAGAGCGTGGCGAAGACG
>CAIYXE010000357.1 GCA_903930095.1 uncultured Hyphomicrobiales bacterium | reverse complement strand
TGACGAGGAACTGGAACTGGAACTCGACGATGGACGTTTGCAGGATCTTGCTGCAGATGGCGAGGCCGGTGCCGGACTGGGCCGCCGGTTCTACTTCGAGGAACTTTTCCGGCTACAGCGCGAACTCATCAAACTGCAGGACTGGGTCGCCACCACCAGGCAAAAAGTGGTCGTGATCTTCGAAGGCCGCGATGCTGCCGGGAAGGGCGGGGTCATCAAGCGAATTACCCAGCGGCTCAATCCACGTATCGTGCGGGTCGTGGCTTTGCCGGCTCCCAGCGAGCGCGAACGCGGCCAGTGGTACTTCCAGCGCTATGTGCAGCATTTGCCGGGGCCGGGCGAGATCGTGCTTTTCGATCGCTCTTGGTACAATCGCGCCGGTGTCGAGCGTGTGATGGGATTCTGCAGTGAAGAAGAGGTGGCGGAATTCTTTCGGAGCACACCGGAGTTCGAGCGCATGCTGGTTCGCTCTGGCGTCAAGCTTGTCAAATATTGGTTTTCGATCACCGACAACGAGCAGCACATGCGCTTCCTGATGCGCATCCGCGATCCGCTGAAGCAATGGAAGCTGAGCCCCATGGATTTGCAGTCACGGGCTCGCTGGGAGGCCTATACCAAAGCCAAGGAAGCGATGCTTGAACACACCCACATCGCGGAGGCACCGTGGTGGATCGTCGAAGCGGTGGACAAGAAGCGAGCGCGCCTGAATTGCATTGCGCATCTCCTGAGCCAGCTTCCCTATGAGGAAATCGTCCGCCCAGAGGTGGTGCTTCCGGAGCGCGTGCACAATCCCGACTACATTCGCGGGCCGGTCCCCAGGGACATGTACGTGCCTGCGAAGTACTGAAGCATGATCGGCAAAAGTGGAAACCACTTTTGCGGCAAGATCATGCTTAAGCTTCTGATCTTGCGCGCGCTCTTTTCGGCCAGGTGTTTCCACCTGGCCGGAACGCGCGCTAGGCGTAGCGCTCCCGGATGACCCTGAACAGCGCGCGCATGGCCTGCGCCTCTCCGCCCCTGGGGCGGCCCGGAAGGGCGGACGGTGTCCAGGCGAACACGTCGAAATGCACATGCGCCCGGGCCTTCTCAACAAAGCGCCTGAGGAACAGGGCCGCGGTGATGGAGCCGGCAAAGCCCGAGTCCCCTGCATTGTTGAGGTCGGCCACGGAAGACTCGAACAGGCGGTTGTAGGGCTGCCAGAGCGGAAGCCGCCACACCGGGTCATTATCGGTCCGGCCTGCGCGGGCGATGGCGTCCGCCAGCTCGTCGTCATCCGTGTAGAAGGGCGGGAGATCGGGCCCGAGCGCCACCCGTGCCGCACCCGTCAGGGTCGCCATGTCGATCAACAGGTCGGGTGCCTCCTCATCCGCAAGCGCCAGCGCATCGCCAAGGACAAGGCGGCCTTCCGCATCGGTGTTGCCGATCTCGACCGTGATACCCTTGCGGCTCCGCAGCACGTCGCCGGGGCGGAAGGCGTTGCCGGAGATCGCATTCTCGACCGCGGGGATCAGGACCCTCAGCCTGACCTTGAGCTTCGCTTCCATGATCATCCGTGCCAATCCCAGAACATTGGCAGCACCACCCATGTCCTTCTTCATCAGGGCCATGCCGGAGGCCGGCTTGATGTCGAGGCCCCCGGTATCGAAGCAGACGCCCTTGCCCACCAGCGTGAGTTTCGGCGCGCGCGCCGGCCCCCATGTGAAGTCGATGAGGCGGGGGGCGCGGGGACTGGCCCGGCCGACCGCGTGGATCATCGGGAAGCCCTTCTCCAACGCCTTGCCAGACACCACTGTGAACTGGGCCCTATGGGCGCGGGCAAGCTTGCTTGCCGCAGCCTCCAGTTCGTCTGGCCCCATGTCGGAGGCCGGCGTATTGACCAGATCGCGCACCAGATAGCTGGCGCGCGCGGCACTGAGAACGGCCGCGCGATCCACCCCGGCGGGACAGACAAGTTTCGCCACCGGCGGCTGCGGCTTGCCATAGGCCCCGAAACCATAAGCCTCCAGGCACCAGCCGAGCGCGATCAAGCCTGCATCCGCCGGAGTGCCTGCGAGGCGGTAACGTCCTTCGGGAAGGACACGGCAGAGCTTGGCGAGCGCAAAACCGCCGCCATCGTCCTGACGGCCAGCAAGCACCTGCTCCACCGTGCCCGAACTGCCGGGCACGGCGAGGCTTCGGCCTGGCTGGCCCTGGAAGCCGTTCGCCTCACACCAGGCGCGCGCGCCGGGATTGAGCCGGCGGCGGGTCTTTTCCCACTCCCCCGCCGCAATCAGGGTGATAGGAATGCCTGTTTCAGACGGCGGGAGAAGCACTTCGGCTGGATCGGTCATGACGGCTCCGGAATTTTCGGCTCCATATCAGCAGAGCGGTTTATGGTTAATCAAATATTGACCAGTACAGCCCAGAGTACGCCTCACCATTCAATTGGAGACCGCCGATGCCGCGCCGGGGCAGGTATTTCGCAATCCTTCTGGCTCTCACTTCCGCAACCATGCTGACGGGCTGCAAGCAGGCATCCCGCTTGGACCCATCCGGAAATATCAGCACGGCCTCGACCGCGCCTGCATCATTCGAGGCGGTGGCTGAAATGGGGAAGAAATGGGAGGCCAACCCAGCTGACGTATCGAAGGGTCTGGCCTACGCCAATGCCCTCGAGTCGATCGGGCAGACGGACCAGCAACTCTCTGTCTATGCGCGCATGGTCGAAACCAATCCCGACAACGCCAAGCTCGCAGGCCTGTATGGCCGCAGGCTTGCAGCGGCGGGCCGTGCCGGCGAGGCCATCCCGGTGCTAGAGCGCGCCGCCGCCAGCAAGGAGGCCGACTGGCGCGTGTACTCCGCACTTGGCTCAGTCTACGACCAGCAGGGGCTCTACGAGAAGGCGCGCGCCCAATATGCAAAGGCCCTTGCCGGCGATCCGCAGAACCTGACAGTCATGAACAATCTCGGCATGTCCTATGCCCTCGAAGGGAACCTCAAGCAGGCCGAGGCGACGCTCCGGCAGGCCGATGCGCTGCCACGCTCCAAGAGCGAGCCACGCATCCGCCAGAACCTTGCATTGGTGGTGGGCCTTCAGGGCCGCTTCGAGGAGGCCAGCAGCCTCGCACGCGAAGACCTGCCTCCGGACCAGGTCCAGGCCAACATGGCATATCTGCAGAAGATGCTGTCCCAGCCCAATACGTGGCAGCAGATCAGCGAAGGCGGCAAGGGCTGAGGAACTAGCCGCAGCGGCCGCGAGCGGCTATTTCGAGAAGGTCTCGAAGATCTTCATTATGGCCGGGCCCATAATGACGATGAGAATTACAGGCAGGAAGAACATGATCATCGGAACTGTGAGCCGCGGTGGAAGCGCTGCGGCTTTTCTTTCCGCCTCCGACATCCGCGCGTCGCGGTTCTCCTGCGCCAGCACGCGAAGGGCGGTTCCTAATGGAGTGCCATAGCGCTCAGACTGGATGAGGCTCGTCGTGACGGACTTGACCGTGGCCATACCAGTCCGCTTAGCAAGATTCTCGAAGGCCTTGCGGCGATCCTGCAGATAAGACAGTTCGGCAACCGTCAAGGTCAGTTCCTCGGCCAGCGGAACGGAGGCGCTGCCGATTTCACTCGCCACGCGTTGCAATGCAGGTTCCACCGCCATGCCGGATTCGACGCAGATCAGCAAGAGATCGAGGGCATCCGACCAGGCGCGCTGGATCGATATCTGCCGGCGCGCCACCAGGTTCTTCAACAGAATGACAGGAAGATAGTACCCGCCTACAGCCGCCAACACGGTGATTACCATCCGTATTTGCGGCGACAGGTCCGTTATAACGATCGCCGAATAGACATAGGCCAACAGGGCCAGCATAATGGGACTTACAAGACGCGAGGCGAGATAGCTCATAAGATGCCGCTCGCTGCGCAGTCCTGCCTGGCGCAGCATGTCGCGGGAGGAGTCCGCCTCGAAAATGCGGCGCAAGTTGAACATCTTGACAAGCTGCTCTGCGAGGCTCTTCGGCGCCGCGTCGCGCAGTCTGGCCTCCTTGCCCGAGAGCGCGCGCTGGCCTGCGCGCAGCCTGTCCTTCTCGGCTTCGATGAGCTTCATCCGCGCCTTCAGAACGTCGTCGCCGGAAAGGGGCGCGGTGAGCGTCAGAACGGTCGCAAAGGCCGCCACACCGATCAGAATCGCGATCAGATTTTCAGGCCGCAGCAGACTGAGGAGGATGTCAAGCATGCTTGGTCACATCAGATTTCGAAGTTGATCATCTTGCGCATCACCAGAATGCCGCTCAACATCATGATCGCGCAGATTCCCAGCAGGATGTTGCCGACCTGCGTGTTGAAGAGCGGGGCCAAGTATTCAGGGTTCAGAAGGTAGAAGCCGCCCGCGAGAACAAACGGCAGAGAAGCCATGATGGTTGCCGAGGACTTCGCCTCCTGCGATACGGCCCGGATCTTGTTTTTCATCTTGCGGCGGTCACGGAGAACCTTCGCGAGATTGCTCAGCGCTTCCGTGAGATTACCGCCGGTCTTCGACTGGATGGCGAGGACGATCGCAAGGAAGTTCACTTCCTGGAGCGGTAAGCGCTCGAACATGCGCTCGAGACCCTGGTCGATAGTGATCCCAACGCGCTGGCCCTCAACCACTTCATTGAACTCAGGCCCGATCGGCGGCGGAGTCTCGCTGGCGATGACCTTCAGAGCATCAGAGAGAGGAAGGCCGGACCTTAGTCCGCGCACCATAATATCGAGAGCGTCGGGCAATTCGCTCAGGAACTTTTCCTGGCGGCGCTTGCGGCGATTGCCAAGCACCCAACGCGGCAACCCCAGGAAACCCACGAAACCGCACAGTGCGTAAATGTACCAGGGCAGGCCCGCCAGGTAGGCGATGGCCGTACCGACCACGCCCAGAACCGCAGAATACAACCAGAACGTCCAGAGTGAAATCTCTGCCCCGGACTGGGCGATCAGCATGCGCAGCGTGATACGCTTCTTGCGGCCCTTTTCGCGGGCCGCGGCAAGCTTCAGAGACTGCTGGACCTGCTTGCGCCTGTTCTCCCGCGAGGCCTCCGGAAGCCTTCCCGCCGCCGATTGGGCATAGCCGGACCCCTGCCTCCTGTTGTCGACGACATTCTTCAACCTCTCCTCGGACCGGCCCTGTGAGAAGACCGGCAGGAAGACTGCGAGAACGAACCCGCCAACAGCCAGCCCAATCATCGCCAGGACGATCAGTTGCTGAAGATTGCTGTCAAGGTTCATCGAACATCAACCGTTCAGGGACTCGGCCTTTTCGAGGGCGTCGGCAAGACGGGCGTCCTCGCCGAAGTAACGCGCCCGGTCCCAGAAGTGTGGCCGCGCGA
>CAIYXE010000356.1 GCA_903930095.1 uncultured Hyphomicrobiales bacterium | reverse complement strand
GACAGGCCAAGGGCCTCGGTGAGGCAGTTCATCGAGTTCGCCGTGAACATGCCGGAGCAGGAGCCGCAGGTTGGGCAGGCCGCCTTCTCGATGGCCTTCACGTCATCGTCAGAGACGTTGTCATCCGCCGCGGCGACCATGGCATCGACCAGGTCCAGCGCCCGGGTGACGCCCTTCACCACCACCTTGCCCGCTTCCATCGGGCCGCCCGAAACGAAGACGGCGGGAATGTTGAGGCGCAGTGCCGCCATCAGCATGCCGGGGGTGATCTTGTCGCAGTTCGAAATGCACACCATGGCATCCGCGCAATGGGCGTTGACCATGTATTCAACCGAGTCTGCGATGATCTCGCGCGAGGGTAGCGAATAGAGCATGCCGTCATGGCCCATGGCGATGCCGTCATCGACCGCGATGGTGTTGAACTCCTTGGCCACACCGCCCGCCTTTTCCACCTCCCGGGCCACCATCTGGCCCAGATCCTTGAGGTGCACATGGCCCGGCACGAACTGGGTGAAGGAGTTGACGATGGCGATGATCGGCTTGCCGAAATCCTCATCCTTCATGCCGGTGGCGCGCCATAGGCCGCGGGCGCCGGCCATGTTGCGGCCATGGGTGGTTGTGCGGGAACGGTATTGCGGCATGGAGGTCTCCTTGAGACACGAAGTCCGGTCCGGATTGCACCAATGAGCAGGGGGAATCAAGGCCAGGATTTTGGCGGCTGCGGCAACGGAAGGCTTCAACTTGGCCCAGAAGCAGTGCTAGAACCTGCCCGGTGTACAGGTCACTCACATGGTGAAAGAACACTCCCGCGGCATCGAATGGCCCACGGTAGCACTGATCGCTGCCGTCTATGCGGTGCTGATCGCCCTCGTGTGGTTCCACGCCAGCCTGCCGTGGTGGGTGATCCTGCCAGCCGGCGCTTATTGCGCGGCGCTGCATACCTCGCTCCAGCACGAGGTGCTGCACGGGCACCCGACCGGGAACAGGCTCCTCAACGAGGCGATGGTCTTTCCGGCGCCCGCACTGTGGCTCCCCTATCTCCGCTACAAGCAGACGCATCTTGCCCACCACAATGACGCCAACCTGACGGACCCGGAGCACGACCCCGAATCCTACTATCTCCTGCCGGAACACTGGGCCAGGGTGCAAGGCATCCGCCGCGCGCTCTACCGCTTCAACCATACGCTGGCGGGCCGCATGCTGATCGGGCCTGCCATCAGCATCCTGCGCTTCTGGTCATCGGAATTCCGCGACATCGCACAGGGCAACCGCCGGACACTCCATGCCTGGCTGTGGTTCGTGCCAGCGGTTGCCATCGTGGTGTGGTTCGTCACCGGCGTGGCGGGCATGCCGTTCTGGCAATACTACCTGCTCATCGCCTACCCTGGCATCTCGCTGGCGCTGGTGCGCTCCTATTGCGAGCATCAGGCAGCGGAGGAGGTCGGCCACCGCACCATCATCGTGGAGGCCTCGCCCTTCTGGTCTCTCCTCTTCCTCAACAACAACCTGCACGTGGCCCACCACGCGAAGCCCGCGCTGGCATGGTACAGGCTTCCCGCCTTCTACCGCGCAGAGCGGGCAGAGCTGATCGCCCGCAACAACGGCTATCTGATGAAGGGCTATGGCGAGATCTTCGCCCGTTTCTTCCTCAAGGCAAAGGAGCCGATCCCCCATCCCAACATGGGCTGGCTCAAGAAGCAGTGATGGGATAAAGGCTTTCCCCCGAACTGGCCAAAAAGGGGGCTTGACACGTGACGAACCGGATTGAGATCGCGGGCCTGCGGGTTGCAGGCGATTTGTTTGCCTTCGTGGGCGAGGAGGCGTTACCGGGAACCGGCATCGCCGAACTCGACTTCTGGAAAGGCTTTGCCGCGATCCTCAATGACCTCGCACCGGGCAATCGCGCGCTGCTCGCCCGCCGGGACGAACTTCAGGCAAAGCTCGATGAATGGTACCGTGCCAATGGCGCACCCTCCGGCATGGCCGCTTACAAGGCCTTCCTGACGGAGATCGGCTACCTCGTCCCGGAAGGGCCGGACTTCGCCGTCACCACCGCCAACGTCGACCCCGAAATCTCGCAGGTGGCGGGCCCGCAGCTGGTCGTGCCCGTGATGAATGCGCGCTATGCGCTGAACGCCGCCAATGCCCGCTGGGGCTCACTTTATGACGCGCTTTACGGCACCGACGCCATCGCCGAGCAGGATGGCGCGGAGAAGGGCAAGGGCTACAATCCGGTGCGCGGCGCCCGCGTCATCGCCTGGGCGCGGAACTTCCTCGATGTTTCGTTCCCGCTCGCCAGGGGCAAATGGGCGGATGTTTCGCGCGTCTTCGTTGACGGTGCACTGCTGATGACGGACCTCGGCGGTCTGCGCGAGGCCGGGCAATTCAAGGGCTATCGGGGCCCGAAGACTGATCCTTCCGCCGTGCTGCTGGGCAATAACGGGCTTCATGCCGAGATCGTGGTCGACCGCGCGCATCTGATCGGAAAGGACGACAAGGCGGGGATTGCCGACGTGATCCTCGAATCCGCGCTCACCACCATCATGGACTGCGAGGATTCCGTTGCGGCGGTGGATGCCGCCGACAAGGTGACGGTCTACCGCAACTGGCTGGGCCTGATGAAGGGCGACCTCTCTGAGGAGATCGAGAAGGGCGGCAAAAGCTTCACCCGCCGCCTCAACCCAGACCGCACGTATGAAGCGCCTGGTGGCGGCACGGTCACGCTGCCCGGCCGCTCGTTGATGCTGGTGCGCAATGTCGGCCATCTGATGACCAACCCGGCGATTCTCGACGCGGACGGCCACGAGGTGCCGGAAGGCATGATGGATGCCATGATGACGGCGCTGATCGCCATCAACGATATCGGTCCGCAGGGCCGCCGCATGAACTCGCGCTCGGGCTCCATGTACATCGTGAAGCCCAAGATGCATGGGCCTGACGAAGTGGCCTTCGCGGTCGAGATCTTCTCCCGCGTCGAGCAGGCGCTGGGGCTTGCCCCCAATACGCTCAAGATCGGCATCATGGACGAGGAGCGGCGCACCACCGTCAACCTCAAGGAATGCATCCGCGCCGCAAAGCAGCGGATCATGTTCATCAACACCGGCTTCCTTGACCGCACCGGCGACGAGATCCACAGCGCCATGGAAGCAGGCCCCATGATCCGCAAGGGTGACATGAAGCAGGCGCCATGGATCAAGG
>CAIYXE010000355.1 GCA_903930095.1 uncultured Hyphomicrobiales bacterium | reverse complement strand
CTGGCATTCCGGCCATGCTCTCGATCTGGCTTGGCCGCATCTGGCTTCTATCTCACCGCGGCTTGATGAATGATGATCCCGTAAATTTCGCGGTGCGTGACCGTGCGAGCCTCGTTCTCGGGGTCCTCGTTGTCATCTTCTTCGTCGCGGCACTATGAGCAATTTCCAGTATGCCGATGACATCCGCTCCTGGGGGGGAGTGTTGCAGGCGAAACACCATGTGGTAGCGCCGGCATGGCGAGACGAATTGACTAGCCTCGTTCTTGCCGGTCGCTCTGCCAACCTGAGCCTGCTGGCTTCAGGCTTGCGTCGCTCCTATGGCGTCAGCGGGCTCAATCCGTTTGGTGGGCTGATCGATATGACCGGTCTGGACCGCATCATCGCCTTCGATCACGCGACAGGAATTCTCTCTGCTGAAGCCGGTATCTCCTTTGCCGCACTGATCGAGTTCGCACTGACCAGGGGTTTTTTCCTACCCGTCACGCCTGGTACCCGCTTCGTGACACTGGGCGGTGCTATCGCGAACGACATTCACGGCAAGAACCACCACCGAAATGGTACTCTAGGGCGCTGGATTCGTGGCATCCACTTGTTGCGGACTGATGGCCGCGAGATCGAATTGACCACCGACGATCCGACGGGCCTGTT
The DNA here is from genome assembly GCA_903930095.1 of uncultured Hyphomicrobiales bacterium. GTDB lineage: Bacteria > Pseudomonadota > Alphaproteobacteria > Rhizobiales > Aestuariivirgaceae > Aestuariivirga. The sequence goes on along the minus strand of CAIYXE010000355.1, from coordinate 1,869 downwards.
CGCTGCAACAGTAGGGGGGCTCGGCCTCACAGGCATCATCACGCGGGCCAAAATTGAACTCGTCCCTATCACTAGCACCGTTCTGGACACTGAAACGATCGCCTTCGCCAATCTGGACGACTTCTTTGCCCTTGCTGCCGAGAGCGAGGCGGCCTTCGAATATACGGTAGCCTGGGTTGATTGTCTGGCCACGGGTGCCGATCTTGGTCGCGGCATCTTCATGCGCGGAAATCACGCCCAATTCGGTCCCATTGATATGAAACTCGGCGGACCTCGCTTCAAGGTGCCCGTCCCGTTTCCAGGCTTTGTCCTCAACCGCTACTCAGTCCGGGCCTTCAACGCCTTCTACTTCTGGCATAAGAGCCATGCACGCCGCAAAGCAGCCATCCCCTTGGCACCGTTTTTCTATCCGCTCGACGGCATCGCCAACTGGAACTTGATCTATGGGCGCCGCGGCATGTACCAGTACCAATCAGCCGTTCCACCTCAGTCTCAGGTGCAGGCCACGAGAGAGATGCTGCAGGCTATTTCAGCGAGCGGACTTGGATCCTTCCTGTCGGTGCTTAAGACCTTCGGCTCGCTTCCATCCCCTGGTCTGCTCTCCTTCCCCTGCGAAGGCACAACGTTGGCGCTCGACTTCCCCAACCAGGGAGTGGTCACTCTCCGGCTGATGGATAGGCTCGATGAGATTGTGCTAAGGGCGGGTGGCAGGCTGTATCCGGCCAAGGATGGTCGTATGTCGGTCAAGATTTTCCACGCAGGATACCCGCAAGCGCCCGAATTTATGAAGCATGTCGACCCGGGCTTAAGCTCCGCCTTCTGGGAGAGCATCAAGAATGACTGAGAGGTTTCCATTGCGCGTCGTTATCTTGGGAGCAACTTCCGCCATTGCGAGCGCAACCGCCCGCATTTATGCACAGGACGCCAAGGCGTCCATTCTTCTTGTCGCCCGCAACCAGCAACGCATGGACGACATGGCTGCAGACTTGCTGGCGCGTGGAGCTTCCTCGGTCGACACGGAGGTCTGTGATCTGTCGGAACCCGGAGATGTGCAAAAGCTTCTGGCAGACTTCCAGCGACGTCTCGGCGGCATCGACCATGTGCTCATCGCCTACGGTATACTTGGTGAGCAGTCTGAGGCGGAACGTGATCAGCATGCAGCGGAAGCGATCCTGAGAATAAACTTCACCTCGGCGGCAATTTGGTGCCTGGCGGTAGCAAATCTTCTTGAGGAGCAGGCAAGTGGATCGCTCGTCGTCTTTGGCTCGGTAGCGGGTGACCGTGGCCGGCGCGCCAATTTTGTATATGGTGCGGCCAAGGCAGGCCTCGCAGTTGTCGTGGAGGGCATCGCGCATCGCTTCGCCAACAAGGGGCCCCGCGCCGTTCTGATCAAGATTGGCCCCACCATCACCCCGATGACGGATCACATGAACCGAACGGGTCGCCTTTGGGCCCGCCCCGAAGAGATCGCACGCATCGCGTATAGGCGGGCTGAACGCGGTGGCGTAGTCGCCTACGCACCTGGGTTTTGGCGCGCCATAATGGCGATCGTCCGTAATCTGCCGAGCCTTATTTTCAACCGGATGGACATCTGATGCGTAAGGTGATAGTGACCGGGGCGGCAGGCCTCGTAGGTCAGAACGTCATCGTACGCCTCCGCACAGTGCCCGGTTTGTCGATCGTGGGGATCGACAAACATTCCGCCAATACGGCACTGCTCCGCCGCCTCCATCCTGGCATTGAAGTTATCGAGGCAGATCTCGCAATGCCTGGTTCTTGGCAGGATACATTCGCTGACGCCGATACAGTACTTATCTCTCAGGCGCAAATCGGTGGCCTCGATGAGCGTGAATTCGTTGACAATAATGT
>CAIYXE010000354.1 GCA_903930095.1 uncultured Hyphomicrobiales bacterium | reverse complement strand
CCGCTCACCTTCGTCTGAAAATCGATGAAGCCTTCTCCGGCGCGGAACGAGGTGAACATCCGTTCCCGGTGCAGGCCGAGCTGAACGGTGTCGTCGGAGGCCCAATAAGATCCGTTCTCGAGGATCCACGGTTCGTCCTGAACCTCGAACACGTGATAGCCGCCGAAGGTCGATGTCAGATAGACATCTCCCGTGCCGGTGTATCGCGGGCGGATGAGCGGCTCATCGGCGATCTTGCATTTGATCGCATGGCCCAGCGAGGGCAGGGGCGCCACGACCTCGATCATGCCGCGCATATAGCTCAGGGCTCCGGCCTCGGCCCGCACCGTTTCGTTCCTGAGGGCGATCTTCACCCATCTTTGATATTCGGATTCTTGGATCTCGAACTCGGCCATGGCTTTCGTCCTACTGCAGAAGTCCGAGTTCCCGGAACGCCCTTGCGGCGCCCGGGTGGAGCGGGGCGGTGAGTGACTGGGCGGCCATGTCATCCGGCTTCAGCCCGGCCAGAGCCTGCTGCAGTTTCAGCTTCTCCAGATTGGTCATGATCGCCATGGTCAGGGCGTGAACGGTATCCTCCGGAACAGCGGAGGAGGTCACCAGCGTGGCCTTCACACCGAAGGTTGGAACATCCGCCGCCAGGCCATAGGCGCGGCCGGGAATGGCGGCCGCCGTATAATAGGGCCTCATGGCCACAAGCGCATCGACAGCCTCTCCGCTCACCGGGAGAAGCTTCAGGCGGCAGGAATTGAGCTGGCGCTCGATCATGCTGGACGGGTGGCCGACGATCATCAGGCTTGCGTCCAATGTGTTGGCGCAGAGCCGTGCCGTGGCGGCATCGGTCTTCAGTTCGGCAGCTTCCGCCAGATCGGCTTCGGTGATCTTGAGTGCGCCCTTCAATTCATCCCATGTCACGCGGCTGCCCGTTCCCGGCGCGCCGATGTTCACTCTCTTGCCCTTGAGCTGCTCGACAGTGCCGATCCCCGAATCCTCGCGCACGATCACGGTCAGCGTCTCGGGATAGAGCGCCATCACCGCGCGGAGTTGAGAGGCAGGCCGTCCCTGCCAGCGTCCCTCGCCATTCACCGCAAAGAACTGCGCATCAGATTGAACGAGAGCGGACTCGTTCTCGCCCGATACCACGGAATCCACATTGTAGACGGAGCCAGGCGTCGACTCGATGGAACACCACAGTGCCAGCCCGGTCCGTGTGGCGTTGACGGCGTTGCAGATGGCCTGCCCCACCGGGTAATAAATGCCGGAGACGGGCCCCGTTGCCAGCGATGCAAACGGACGGTCGGCGGATCCGGCGCCCGCCCCGCCGGGGCACAGGAACAGGGCGGCAATCGCCATGGCCATCAGACGGCGCAACCGGCTTGTGTTCATGGGGAGGCTTGCCGTCATGACTCATCCCACTGCATCACGAGGCCATACATCACCTTGTAAGCGTCCGATGCGACGCTCACCGTGCCCTGCAATGGCCGGTCCATCACCACGATGAGGAAGATCATGACGCCCAGGAAGAATGAAATGATGCCGCCCAGGATCATGTGAAGCGTAAACCGCATGTCGAGCATCCAGATCAGCAGGATGTTGATCAGCGCGCCGATCGCCACGACGTACCAGAGAACGCCCGGTATGGCGGTGTTGACGCCCGTCAGCCGATGCTGCCTCGCATCGTCGATATCTCCGAAATACTTGAGGCTCTGCTCCTGGAGCAGGTTTTCGGTGTGGTTCACCGGCTGCAGCGACAGGAGTTTCTGCTGGATGATCTGCAGGCGGAGATCGCCGCCGTTCCAGATCTTGCCCTGGCTGTGGGCGGGCCAATCTTTTTTGATCACATATTGCGTGTAGTCGCGCAGCAGATACTGAACCTCGCCGCGCAGCGGTTCTGGATATGTCCCCACCGTCCGGTACAGCGATGCGATGCGCGATGCCTCCCGGTCGACCGCGGACTCGATGTTTGACGCATTCGTGAAGGTCGCGACCGACAATAAACCCAGCAGCAAGCCATAGAACAGGCTGAACCCTGCGCTGGTATAATTCACCAGGTCGTTCACCCCGGCTTGCCGGCGCAGCCACAAACGAAAGAAGGGCTTGATGAAGATGATGCCGAACCAGGTCGCCAGCACCAGCGCAGCGGAGCAGAAAAACGCCAGGCGCGCGGTCGGGACAGTATTCATCCACTCCATCAGCCAGCCCAGGTCGAGAAGCTGAATCATGCGCCTGCCGGTTCCGTTCTGGCATGCGGGGAATGGTCGAATTGGTTGCCGGGCTGTGACACAGCCCTATCAACCATAGGTTACCGTTCTCGTCAATAACGGCATCTGATCGGTCCTGTTGCGCACCGCCGGCCAGTCGGCGGGAGACGTATCCACAGCCGTCACTTTTCCTCGCGGGCAGGGCGTGCCGCGGGCTGATCCGGTTTGCCTTGCAGCCGCTGAGCCTCTCAATTGGCTTTCTGCCTCGCTGACATGAATGGGGTTGAGGATGCCGTGGACTGAGTTGTTTGCGCTCGCCGGCTTTGCCGTCGCAGCTGTCGCCATGCTGCTTGTCACACAGACCAAGGAGCGTGTGTCATGGCCGGCCTGGCTCATACCGGCGGCAGTCGTTGTTCCATTCGCGGCATGGACCGGTTTCGCGATTTACGAGGAGGGGCTTCTTGGCTTCTGGCCAATCCTCATGGGCTCGCATTGGGGCGTGCAGGTCTGGTTCGACCGCCTTCTGAGCGTCACCATCGCCTTCTTCCTCCTTCAGAATCGCGCACGGGCCGTCGGCATGAAATCCGAGGTGTGGGTGCTTGCCGTCATCTTCACGGGCAGCATTGGCCTGATGCTCATGCTGGCGCAGACAGTCCAGCTCGAGCGCAAGGCCTCGCTCGCCAAACGGTGAGGCCAGCAGCCCAGACGCATGGCACCGGGCCCAAGGTCCGCTAGCCGAGCGAGCCATGCAGGCTAGCGTATTGCAGACGCGCCGCGCGCGTAACGCAGGTTTGCCCCCGGACTCAGCATACTGATCCGCCCCGGCACCCACCCCGTGTTGACGATCTTTCAATGTGGCAGACAGGGGCTTCGCAGGCCTCGCGTCCCACTCAAGCCCACCTGGTTAATGCTTTGTTAACCACAATCCGTTCACCTCACCGTCATCTTGAATACAAAGAGGCGAGTCGTGGATAGCAGAGCTTACTTGAATCGGATGCTGGGCATCGAGCCGGAAGAGGCATCACTTGAGACCCGTTCGCCGTGGGACCCGACACTGCACATGCGCCATGTGAGGGTCTGCGATACTTTCCTCAAGGTGGCGGAAGGGACTTATATCGATCTGCTTCCGAGGGTCCGCGAGGACTTGGCGCGAGCGATGAGCTTTTGGCTGACGGAGGAAGGCTACAGGGCTGACATAGAATGGTCCTACGATGACGCCTGTTTCGTCGGCCGTATCCGGCACATCGTGGAGGTTGTCGAATTCACCGGCGCCACGCCTTCGGAATTGCAGCAGGCATTCAAGAACGCGGTCAAATCCTACATTCGGCGTGCGGTTCTCTTGCTGCCCACACCGAACAGCGTTCCACGCCTCGAACACGTCATATGATGGATGCGGCACGCATTCAGGCCGTGGGAGCGGTTGACGAAGATTGAGCGCCGCTATTGGCGCCGTGGCGGGAGAGTTCCAAGTTGATTTACGTCTTGGCCACCTGTAGCTGCTGCCCGGTGGGGCAGAGGTACAAGTCGAACAGCAATCAGCGCAATGCGGATGACATGGCGCGAAACCTGCTCGCGCCATGTCAATCAGAACTACAACTTCAGGGAAACAACTCTCAGTAAGTCCCAGAGGTCCCTGATCTTACTTATAATAGCCGACGCCGCAGATCTGGTCAGTAACCTTCGTCACAAAGCTGACTTTCTCAACCGGGGTCGTATCGTCGCCGGGGCGCGGCCAGACATAGGACACTTCCTCAATAACGTCCGGCTTGGCGACTTGCATCATCTCTTCGCCAAACTTTTTGCCGCTCTTGTCGACGATGTCCTGAAGCTTCGTGCCCAGCGGCAGCGTCGGATGCACCGTCATTTCGCCTGTCTCAGCCTGTGCGCAAAACACATACAGATCGCGGTCGCGCGACCCCAGCCCGCCATTCTGCATCTCGGCCAGAGCCCCAGCCTCGTCAGCCTTGATGTTCTCCACCGCCTTGGCCAGCATTGCCTTGGCTTCTTCGCCTGTTCCGAACTCTCCACCAGCAAGGGCCACAGTTGCACTCAGCAAAACAGCGCTGCCTGCAAGAAATTTGGTGATCTTGTTCATCCATTATCTCCCAAAGCAGCGGGATCAGCAGTCCCCAATTAGCCTGCAGGATGCCGCTGCAAGTCGTTTGTGGTCCCTAGCTCAATGTACAGGCGATATCAAGCAAGGTCGAGCTGGCTGACATAAGGTCCGGCAAGGTGAAGCGGAGGGACTGAGCAGCTGTGGAGCAGGCAACATGAAATGATTCAACTCGTCACCGGAATGCGGAAACAAGTTTCTTGTTATTTTGCTCTCTTTT
>CAIYXE010000353.1 GCA_903930095.1 uncultured Hyphomicrobiales bacterium | reverse complement strand
CGCTTTATGCTTTCAGCAGGGCAGAGAAGAATGGCGTTCATCCGTCTCAGGCCGATGCCTTGATTTCTGAGTGGATCGCGAATGCGCCAACATCAGTCTACTCTCCCGAGAGGGCCCTGTTTGAAAACCTGAGAGGATTGACTTCTCTCATCGATAACGACCCTATCGCGGCAACCGCGTGGTTCAACAAGGCCCACAAGTCAGATCCTGATCTGCAACCAGCCATCCTTAATCTGGCGTTCATGGCAAAGTTGCGCGGAGACGACGAGCGTGCAGTTGAGCTATGCAAGCAAGTTATCGACAGTTCGTTCTGGTCAGAATCTGTAAATAGTAGGTTGGTTTATGCAGCACATGCTGGCCTAGGGATCGCCCTCGCATCACAGGGCAAGTTTGAGGAGTCTGACAGTCATTTTGCAGAGGCTATCACCATGCTGCCAAATGGTGTAGCGGGATATTTGTATTGGGCTCGGTCACTCACGAAGCAGGGCCGGTCCGCGGAAGCCAAGGCCTTGGTCGAAACCGCAATGCGAAATGCCAAGAAAATTGTAAACAATGCTGAGCTTGCCAGCCTTTACTTCTGGCTGCCGGATGGGCCAGACGGTGTTCTGGAGCGGCGCACCAAACATCTGCCAAAGGTGTTCGGCGCGCTGCTCAGCCCGGCAAGCACATCACAGTAGGAAGCTTTGCAATTGCCTGGGCAGGGACTTTGCTGCATCTGGCAGTAACTTCGTGCCAATTAGCGCGCGTTCCGACCAGGTGAAATCACCTGGTCGAAAAGAACCCGCGCAAGATCAATTGCTTGAGCATGATCTTTTCGCAAAAGTGGTTTCCACTTTTGCGGATCATGCTCTAGCCCTCCAACCGCGTCTTCGAAAATCACTACGAAATCATCGAAGCAACATGCGACGCCTGTCAGAGGCTCATAGCCAAACCAGAGACCATCACTTCAATCGGAATGTGGCAATGGACTCATGACGGTCAGACCCAATGACCGTTGGTATTCGTGGGACCGGAGCCTCTCTCCCGGTTGCGGGATGTTCACTTGAACAGGATCAGGCTCACCGCCAGCGCGGCCATGCCGGTGACGATGCCGTAGACGGTTTCGTGGCCCCTGGAATAGCGCTTGGCGGTGGGGAGCAGCTCGTCCAGGGCGAGGAAGACCATGGCGCCCGCGATCATGCCGAAGACGATGGCGAAGACGTTGGGCGTGAGGAAGGGCGCGAGAATGGCAAAGCCGATGAGCGCGCCCACGGGCTCCGCCAGGGCCGAGAGGAAGGTGGCCAGCAGGGCTTTCTTCTTGCTGCCGGTGGCGTAGTAGACGGGAATGGCGATCGACACGCCTTCAGGAATATTATGGATGGCAATGGCTGCCGCGAGCGGGATGCCGACCACCGGGTTCTCGAGCGTGGCCAGGAAGGTGGCGAGGCCTTCAGGCAGGTTATGGGCCGTGATCGCGAAGGCGGCGAGAAGCCCCACCCGCTTGATGTGGGACTGGTCGCCGTTGGCGGACGAGATGGAGCCATGCGGATTGGGGATCGAGCGGTCGATCAGCATCAGCAGGAAGACACCGGCGAAAAAGGCGAGCGTGGCGTAGATATAGGCGGAGCGCGGATCGTGAAGCTGGGCGAAGCCCTGCTCCGCCTTCCAGAAGATCTCGATCAGCGAGACATAGACCATGGCGCCGCCGGCGAAGGCGAGGCCAAAGGACAGGAGCCTGGGGCTCGGCTCTTTCGAGAAGACCACGAACAGGCTGCCCAGAATGGTCGACATGGCCGCCGCCGTGCACACGCCAAGCGCCACCAACACATTCGGCTGAGCCAGCCAATCCATCCTATCCCCCAGAATCGCCTGTCTACAGTGAAAGAACCGCCGCGGGCTTTCAACCCGTCATGCGCCGGGGAGCGGAATGACGTCCGTGTCATCACCTGGCACGCCGCCGAAGCGGGCATGCTTCCAGTCGTCCTTGGCGGCCTCGATGCGGTCCTTTGAGGAGGAGACGAAATTCCACCAGATGTGGCGTGGGCCGTCCATCGGCTCACCGCCGAGCAGCATGAGACGGGCGCCACCGGGGGAGCGCAGCGTGATGGCATCGCCCGGGCGGAACACCAGCAGGCGGCCGGCCGCGAAGCCCTGCCCCGCCACCTCGACCGCACCCTCGGCAACATACACGCCGCGCTCCTCATGCTCCACCGGCAGGGGTAACGACGCGCCAGGCGCCATCTGGACATCGAGGTAGAAGAGGCCGGAATGGGTTTTCACCGGAGATGTTGCGCCATAGGCCTGGCCCGCGATGACCCGGACCTTCAGGCCGCGGTCCGCGATGACCGGCAGGCGGTCAATCGCCACGTGCTCGAAGCCGGGAGCGGTCTCCTCATGCTGCTTCGGGAGCGCCACCCAGCTCTGGATGCCGAAGACGGTGCGCTCACGCGACAGCTCTGCGGGGGAGGTGCGCTCGGAATGGACGATGCCGCGGCCCGCGGTCATCCAGTTGAGTTCGCCCGGCGCGATGGGCTGCTCGGAACCGAGGCTGTCACGGTGGAAGATCGCGCCGTCGAAGAGCCAGGTGACGGTGGACAGGCCAATGTGCGGATGCGGCCTCACGTCAATGCCCTGCCCGGACTTCATGAGAACGGGGCCGAACTGATCGAAGAAGATGAAGGGGCCGATCATCTGCCGCTCCGCCGAGGGCAGCGCGCGGCGCACCTCGAAGCCGCCCAGGTCCCGCGCGCGCGGCACGATGACGGCCTCAATGGCATCGGCGGAGGCGGCATCGCCGGGAATGGGATCTGGGATATGGGGCAGGCTCATGGGCGAGGATCCTTGCCTGGGGATGGCGCCTATATGTCGTCGCGATGATGAGAGTTCAAGACGGGAGCCCGTCGAGAAACACCTTCGCCTGCCGCGCGATCTCGGCTTTGCGGTCAGGCTCCATCTTCGCCAGCGTGCGGTAGGGCATGGCCATGCGGGGATTGGACTTGAGGTGCTGTTCGTTGCGCAGAAGGAAGTCCCAGTAGAGGTAGTTGAAGGGGCAGGCCTTCGGGCCGAGCTTCACGTCGGGCTTGTAGCGGCAGTGGTTGCAATAGTCCGACATGCGGTCGATGTAGGCGCCCGATGCGGCATAGGGCTTGGACGCCATGATGCCGCCATCGGCGAAGAGCGCCATGCCGTGGGTGTTGGGAAGTTCCACCCACTCGAAGGCATCCGCATAGACGAGGAGATACCATTGCTCGACCTCGCGCGGCGACAAGCCCGCGAGCAGTGCGAAATTGCCCGTGACCATGAGGCGCTGGATGTGGTGGGCGTAGGCGTGGCGCTTGGTGTCGCCGATGGCCTGGGCCAGGCAGTTCATCTCCGTCTTGCCCGTCCAGTAGAAATCGGGGAGCCGGCGGTGGGCTTCGAGCGCATTGGTCTCGGCGTAGCCCGGCATCTTCAGCCAGTAGAGGCCGCGCACATATTCGCGCCAGCCGAGGATCTGGCGGATGAAGCCTTCAACCGCATTGAGGGGTGCGCGGCCACTCCGCCACGCCGCTTCCGCCGCCTCGCAGATTTCGCGCGGAGTGATGAGGCCGATGTTGAGATAGGGCGAGATGACGGCGTGATAGAGGAAGACGTTGTCCTGCTTCATCGCATCCTGATAGTCGCCGAAATTCGGAAGGCAGGCCGTGATGAAGTGAT
>CAIYXE010000352.1 GCA_903930095.1 uncultured Hyphomicrobiales bacterium | reverse complement strand
TCCTGTCCCGGCCCGACTGGGCGGATGGGCTCGAGGTCACGATGGTTGCGGCGGTGGGCCTCCTGGTCGTGGCCATGACGGGGATGTTCTCGCCATGGATTGCCATCACCGCCGGCACTGCCGTCTCGGCGGCGTTTCTTGCCCTGTCGTGGCATGCATTCCGCTCCTGGGGCTTCCTGATTGATCCGGTGGCGCCGATCCTTGCCTCTTCGGCAGCGCAGTTTGCAGCCGTCGGCTTCAGGCTGCTGGTGACCGACCGGGAGCGCCGGCACATCCGCCGCGCATTCGGCAATTACGTCTCCCCCGCGGTGCTCGCGCGCGCGGAGAGCCAGCCGGAACTCCGCCTCGGCGGCGAGGAACGCGAGATCACCATGATGTTCATGGATATCCGCAGCTTCACGGCGATCAGCGAGGGCCTGCCGTCCACCTCCCTCGTCTCCTTTCTCAACAAGCTCCTGACAGGCCTGAGCCGGCACATCATTGAGTCGGAGGGAACGCTGGACAAGTTCATCGGCGATTCCATCATGGCGTTCTGGAATGCCCCGGTCGATGTTGACGCGCATCCCGCGCGGGCTGCCCGCTGCGCGCTGAACATGCGCGAGACGCTTCGTGAGATGAACGCCTCAGGCGTTCTGGGCATCAACCGTCAGGTGGCGATCGGCATCGGTATCAACACCGGCATCGCCTGCGTGGGCGAGATCGGCGCTGAGAGCCGGTTCAACTATTCGGCGGTGGGCGATTCCGTCAACACCACGGCGCGCATCGAATCGATGTGCAAGGAGCTGGGCTTCGACATCCTCATCTCCGGCTCAACCGCCGGGCGGCTCACCGGCTTTGCAATGCTGGAGGCGGGTTCCCGCAGCCTGAAAGGCAAGTCCACGAAGACGCCGCTCTACCTCTTGCTCGGGGATGAGGCATTGGCGCAGTCGGCTGCCTTCGCGCTGCTCCAGAAAGCCCACGCCGGCTTCCTCGCGGCCCTGGCAGACGGCGAGCCGCGCCGCATCGCCGAGACGGCCGCCGCGGCGATTGCCGCCTCGGCTGCCGTCATGCCCCAGCTTGAACGCCATTATGCGCTGGCAGGCATATCCCGAGAGGGCTTGGCGTAAAGGTGCCGGGTCCGTGCCGCAGCTTTGCCCTCATGTTCTATCGGATCATGTAGACCTTGCGGATCGTCTCGTGCACCCGGCAGGTGCCTTTCCAGTCCTGCGGGAAGAAGGCCACCGTGCCCGGCACGATCTCGATCACCTCGCCCGACTCATGCGTATAGGTGCAGCGGCCGAGCAGGAAGTGGCAGAACTCATCCCGCGTCACATGGCAGTTCCAGTAACCCGGCGTGCAGATCCACAGGCCGGTCTCGCTCTCGCCGTTGGGGCCCTTGTGCAGCACGAGGCCGCTGGTGTGCGACTGGCCCTCGATCATGGTGGGGATGACGCCCCAGTCCTTGAACGGGCCAGGGTGGCTCTCGGGCGCGGTGAGGTGGGGGGCGGAGGAATGAAGCGTCAGTGTCATGGTCTCTCTAACTCAGCATATAGACGTTGCGCATGGTTTCATGAACGGTGCAGGCGCCCTTCCAGCCGGCCGGGAACAACACCACCGTGCCGGGCACGATCTCGATCACCTCGCCCGACTCGTGGGTGTAGGTGGCGCGCCCTGAGACGAAGTGGCAGATCTCGTCACGCGGGATCTCGAGTGGCCATGTTCCCGGCGTGCATTGCCATAGCCCCACCTCCGGCTGGCCGCCTGGCCCCTTGTGCAGCAGCACGCCGTCGCTTTTCGACTGGCCGGCGATGGGGTTGGGCTGAAAGCCCCAGTCCTTGAGCGGCCCCGCATATTGCGCCGGGCCTTCGAGGTGGGGTGCGGAAGACTGGAGGTTCGTGGGCATCAGGCGGGCTTCCGGCGGGTCAGCGCGTCGATGACCTTCGCGGCCTTGGTGGGGCCATGCTTGGCCCGCATCTGGCGCGAGGTTTTCTTCAGCCTGTCCTTCATCTTCTTGCCGGTCAGCATGGTCATGATCTTCCGCTGCAGTTCGTCCTCGGTCCACTCATAACGGTCCAGCTTGAAGCCGTGGCCCGTCTCCTCCACGCGCGTTGCATTGTCGTGCCCGTCCCACACATAGGGCATGATGATGGCGGGCTTGCCGAAATAGAGGCATTCGGTGAAGGAGTTGTTGCCGCCATGGTGGATCACCCCGTCGACCTTCGGAATGACCGAGGGCTGCGGGAACCAGCTGTCGATGATGACGTTGGGCGGGATGTCCGCATATTGGTCCTTGTAGTCCCCGACATTGACGAGGGCCCGCACCGGCATCTTGCCGATCGCCACGATGAGGCGCTTCAGCAAGTCCACATCACCCGAGCCCAGCGAACCGAAGCTCACATAGAGCAGCGGCTTGTCATCGTTGGCCTTGAAGCGCGGCACCTCATAGGCCTTCTCCTTGCGCACGCAGCCTTCGAGATACTGGAACTGCCGTGCCGGCAGCTTGTGCCGCCGCTTGAACTTCACCGCACTCGGATAGAGCAGGATGTTCATGTGCGGGCTCGCCTCGAAGAACTGGCCCAGCGGATATTTCTTCTCGCCCACGGATGTGAGGAAGCGGTTGAACTCCTCGTGGATGGGCTTGATGACCGCGTTGAAGCGCTTGCGATAGGCGGTATGGGCCTTCTTGTCCTTGGCGCCCGCGCCCGAGAGATGCGGGGGAATGTCCGGATCCTCGATCTCATTCTCCGAGCAGGAGATGATGCGCACCCATGGCTTGCCGTTCTGCTTGGCATAGCGCTTGATGGCGGGAAACAGGATCACGTTGTCGACGCAGACCACGTCGGGCTTCACCCGGTCGAGAACGCCGGGCAGGTCCTTTTCGGCCCATTTGGCGGTCTCCACGATCATGCTCCAGCAGTCCTTCACGTAGTTGTCGATCTGCTCATAGGGAGTCTTGCGGAAGTTCGGAATGTGGCCGTTGATGAAGTCGACCCAGAACTTCGCCATCTGCTCCGGCGGCAGCGGCTCTGACAGGTTCACGGCATGTGCTTCGAAGCCATAGCCCTTGTAGACGTCGAGAAAGCCCGGGTCTGAGAGAAACACCACCTTGTGGCCGAGCTTCTCCAGCGCCTGGCCAATCCCGACGGAGTTGAGCGCGGGGCCGAAGGCGGCCTCCGGGAACAGGGCGATCACCTTGCCTGGCTTTTTCGCCGGCTTGCGCGCGGCGGCCTTTTTCTTCGCGGCGGGCTTCGCCTTCGCTGGTTTCTTCGCCGTCTTCGTCGTGGCCTTTGCCATCGTTCCTCTCCCTCTGGCCGGATTGCTGCCTGTGTTCATGCCCCCGGAATGCGCCCCCGGTTCAGGCGCTGGGCGGTGAAGATCATCACGAAACTCACCACCATGACGACGCTCGCCATGGCGTTGATCTCGGGCGTCACGCCGAAACGGATCATGGCATAGATCTGCATCGGCAGCGTTGTCGAGGCCTGACCGGCCCCGGCGGTGAAATAGGCGATGATGAACTCATCGATCGACAGCGTGAAGGCAAGAAGTGCCGCCGCGGCGACCGATGGCCCGATCAGCGGAAGGGTGATGCGCCGGAAGGTGGTGAAGGCCGAGGCGCCGAGATCGCGCGAGACCTCGTTGAGAGACCAGTCGTAAGACCTGAGCCGCGCCCGCACGACGGCGGTCACGAAGGCGATGTTGAACACCACATGGGCGATGATGATGGAGTGCAGCCCCAGCGTGAACTTGATCAGCGTGAAGAACGAGAGCAGCGCAATCGCCAGCACGATGTCCGGAATGATCATCGGCGCAAAGAGCAGCGCCTCGCGCGGGGCCGATGGCCGCACCCGCTCCACGCCGAGCGCCAGAAGGGTGCCGATGACGGTCGAGATCGCGGTCGACCAGACGGCGACGATGATGGAATTCCACGCCGCCCCGGTGATCTTCGCATTGGCGGCCAGCGCGCCATACCATTCCAGCGAGAAGCCGCCCCAGGCGGTCGGCATGCCCGACTTGTTGAAGGACAGCACCATCAGCACCGCAATCGGCAGGTAGAGAAAGCCGTAGACGGTGGCAAGCCAGGCATCAAGCGCGCGCATGGCCGCCTCTGGCATGGAGCGTGGCGATGGCCTGTGCGAACAGCAGCACCATCATCAGCCCGATGAGAAGGGCAGACAGCGCCGCGCCGAAGGGCCAGTCCCGTGCGGAGAGGAACTGGTCGTAGATGAGGTTGCCCACCATCTGGAACTTGCCGCCGCCCAGGAGATCCGGCGTCACGAAATTGCCGATCGACAGCACGAAGACGAACACGGCGCCCGCCGCAACGCCCGGCGCGGTGAGCGGCAGCGTGATGCGCAGGAAGGTCTGCGCCCGGCCCGCGCCCAGATCGCGTGAGGCTTCCGCGTAGCTGGGGTCGAGGCGCTGCAGGGCGGAATAGACCGCGAGGATCACGAAGGGCGTATAGCTGTAGACCAGCCCCAGCACGACCGCGGGCCGGGTGTAGAGCAGCGGCAGCGGCTCGGATGTCAGGCCCGTGCCGGTGAGTGCGGCATTGATCAGGCCTGCCGGGTTCAGCAGCACGATCCACGCATAGGTGCGGATCAGGTAGTTCGTCCAGAATGGCAGGATGGCAAGGAACAGAAGGGCGGTCTGCCGCGACGGCGGCGCCGTGGCGATGGCATAGGCGGCGGGATAGCCGATCAGCAGCGCGATGACCGTGGCGCTGAGCGCCACCAGCGCGCTGTCGAGGAAGATCGAGAGATAGAGCGGGTCGAGGACGCGGCGGATGTTCTCCAGCGTGGGTGCTGCCCAGTCGATGCCGCCATAGATTCCGCGCTCGAAGAAGATCAGCACGAAGACCAGCGCGCAGGGCAAGACCATCAGCAGGCCGAGCCAGATGAGCCCGGGCGCCATGAGGAGCCAGGATGCGTGCTGCGGCTTCATCGCGGGAGTGGTCCTCTCCCGGCCGTGCCGGGAGAGGCGGTTCTGCGTGTCACTTGGCGGCCATGATCTCGGAAACGGTGCGCGAGAAGGCCTTCATGCCGGCGCCCAGGTCGCGCAGCTGCTCGAACTTGAGGAGGTCGGCAGGCGTGATCGCCATGTTGGGGTATTGCGTCAGCATGGCCTTGTCGACGGCTTCCATGCCGGCCTTGTTGGGGCTCTTGTACATGATGTTCTCGACCACCCACTTGCCGTTCTCGGCGTTGAGCACGAAGTCGATGAACTTGTGCGCCGCCTCGGGGTTCTTGGATGCCTTGGTGACCACGATGGCATCCACCCACAGGTCAGAGCCTTCCTTGGGGATCACGTATTTGATCTCCGGCTTCTCGGCGATGCCATAGTTGCACCAGCCGTCCCATGCCTGCACGAGCGACGCCTCGCCGGAGACGAGCTTGGAGTAGAATGTCGTGTCGTCGAAGGCCAGCAGCTGCCGCTTGGTCTCGATCAGCTGGTCGCGCACCTTGTCGAGATCGGCCTGTTCCGTGGTGTTGACGGACATGCCATTGGCAAGGAAGCCCGCGGCCATCAGCCAGCGGTCGGTGGAGAGCATGGTGATCTTGCCCTTCAGCTCTTCTGCGGGCTTCAGCAGGTCATTCCAGCTCTCCGGCGTGCCCTTCACCAGGTCGGAGCGGTAGCACAGCCCCGTCGTGCCCCATGTGTAGGGCACCGAGAACACATTGCCCGGGTCATGCTTCAGCTGGGTTGCTTCCGGGTAGAGATTGGCAAGGTTGGGAACCTTCGAATGGTCGATCGGCTGGACGAGCCCCAGGTTGTTGAGCGCCTCGGCAAAGGGCGATGACACGAACAGCACGTCAAAGCCTTCGCCGCCTGAAGCGGTGACCTTGCCCATGATCTCTTCATTGGTGGCATGCACCGCGATCTCGAGGTCGATTCCCGTGGCGGCCTTGAACTTCTCGGCCATGTCTTTCGGCATGTAGCCGTCCCAGTTCGAGATCACGAGCTTCTCCGCCATGGCGGCGGCCGGCGTGAGCAGCACGAGTGCCGCGCCGAAGACCATCGAGTAGAGCTTTCTTCCCTTCATGTCGCTTTCCCTTTTTGTGACCGGTTTTGTTACTTGGTTGAAAGGCTATGTGAATCGCAGGCGCGGGTCGAGACCCCCCAACCGGGGTCCGGCTTCACGGCGCCAGATCGTAGAGGATCTCATTGCGGCGCAGGAAGCCGGGCGTGAACGGGTCGTTGTAATAGGCGAAGGTCGGCGTGCCGGATGGTGTCAGCCCGCGCGCCGTGAGCCACGCGAGGAGCTTTGCGTCCTTGGCCTTGAACAGCTCGTCCGACCACCATCCACTGAACCTGATGGCGGCGCGCCGGGCAGGCGGCAGCGTTTTCAGCGCAACGTCGGCGCCGGCGGGCTTCGGCAGGCTGTCGAGGTCATGGGAGGAGGGCATGATGAACTGCACCGTCCAGGAATCGCCCTTGGCCTTCTGGGTCACGGGAGCCGTCATGGCGATCTTCTCGCCTTCGCGTTCCCTGGCGAAGATATAGCGGGCCAGCGGGCCGAAGCCTGACCGAACGGCCTCGTCCCGTGTTCCGCTCCGCGTCACCTCGGCGACGACGAGTTCCGGATAGGCGCGGATCTCGATGTCGCCATCGGCCTCGATCACCTGATAGGGCGCAGTCTCGACGTTGCGCGTCTGTATGAACCAGAACAGCACCCCGCCGATGAGCACGGCCGCCAGGGCAAGCGCGGTGTAGAGCAGCATGCGTGGCGCCTTCCTCATGGTGTGCCTCTGTCCTGTCAGTCTAGCCAGTTTTCGCGCACTTCGGGAAGCGGTATGCTGTCGATCAGGGTCCGCGTGAACGGGCTGCGGGGTGCGGCGAACACCTCCGCCGTCCTCCCCTCCTCGATGATCTCGCCGCCGCGCATGATCACCACCCGCTCGCACAGCGCGCGCACCACCGAAAGGTCATGGCTGATGAAGGCCAGCGCCATGCCCATCTCCGCGCGCAGGCGCCGCAGCAGGTCCAGCACCTGCGCCTGGGTTGATACGTCGAGGCCGGAGACGATCTCGTCGGCGACCACGAAATCCGGCTTGAGCGCGATGGCGCGCGCAATCCCCACGCGCTGGCGCTGCCCGCCGGAGAGCTGGTGCGGATAGCGCCCCATGGCGCTGGCCGGAAGCCCCACCCGGTCGAGCAGCGCGGCAATGGCGGTGGAGGAAGCATCCAGTCCATGCAGGCGCAGTGCACCTTCCAGGATGCCGCCGATGCTGCGGCGCGGATTGAGCGATGACTGCGGGTCCTGGAAGATCATCTGCATGCGCCGGCGCAGGGGTTTCAGCGCGGCCGGCGCTGCGTGCGTGATGTCTTCGCCGTCGAACAGGATCTGGCCTTCGCTGGGCTCGTACAGCCGAAGCAGGCTGCGCCCGAGCGAGGTCTTGCCGGAGCCCGACTCTCCCACCAGCCCCACGCTCTCGCCCTTCGCGATAGAGATCGAGATGTTGTTCAGGATGCGCAGCCTGCGGCGGCGGCCGATCAGCAGCTGCTGGCTCATGTCCGGCACATCGAGTGACATGTTGCGCGCCTCGATCAGCATCAGCCGCCAATCTCCCGCTTGAGTTCGGCGATCAGCGCGTCGGGCACCGGCCGCAGGTTCTGTTCCGGCCTGTCGTAGCGCGGGCTCGCGGCCAGCAGCGCCTGGGTATAGGCATGGCGCGGCGCACCCAGCACGTCGGCTGTCGCGCCCTGTTCCAGCACCTTGCCGCCATAGAGAACGGTCATCCGGTCGGAAATCTGCGCCACAACGCCCAGATCATGGGTCACGAACAGCAGCGTCGTGCCATGGGCGCGCTGCATCTCGCGGATCAGCCGCAGCACCTGCTTCTGCACCGTCACGTCGAGTGCGGTGGTCGGCTCGTCGGCGATGATCACATGCGGCTTCAGCGAAAAGGCCTGGGCGATCAGCACGCGCTGGCGCATCCCGCCTGAAAGCTCATGCGGATAGCGCCGCATGACGGGCCCTGGCTCGCGGATGTGCACGTCCTCCAGAAGCTGCAGCGCTTGCACATCGGCCTGCTTGCTGCTCAATCCAGCGCGCAGCCGCAACCCGTCGGTCAGCTGGTCGCCGATGCGGCGCGCGGGGTTGAGCGAGGTCAGCGGGTCCTGCGGAATGAGGGCGATGCGCACGCCCAGCAGCTCGCGCAGCTTCGGCGGCGGCAGCGTGAGAAGGTCTGTTCCCTCGAACAGGATGCTGCCGGCGGTGATCCGGATGCCCGCCGGCAAGATGCCGAGCACCGCCTTGGCGATGGTGGACTTGCCAGCCCCGCTCTCGCCCACCAGCGCCATCACCTCCCCGGCCTTCACCTGAAGGGAGACGTCGCGCAGGATCGGCCCCACGGCGCTGGCGGCAGACAGGTTCCGGATGTCGATCACCGCCGTCACCGCTTCAGCATCGGGTCAAGCCATTGGCGCAACCCGTCTCCCAGCTGGTTGAAGGCAAGCACGGTGAGGAACAGCGCGCCAAGCGGGAAGACCAGCACCCACCACGCCTGGTAAATGATCTGGCGTCCCTCCGCGATCATGCCGCCCCAGGTCGGGGTGTCCGTCGATACCGACAGCCCGACGAAGGACAGGATTGCCTCCACGATCACCGCGATCCCCATCTCCAGCGACAAGAGAACGAGCACGACGGGCAGCACATTGGGCAGGATCTCGCGGAACAGCACCGCCATCCGCCCCATGCCCAGCGCGGTCGCGGCCTCGGCATATTCCAGCCGCGCCTGCTGCAGCGTCTCGGCCCGCACCACGCGGGCAAAGCGCGTCCAGTCAATCACCACAATGGCCACGATCACCGAGTGCAGCCCCGATCCCAGCACGGCGACGAGCAGGAT
>CAIYXE010000351.1 GCA_903930095.1 uncultured Hyphomicrobiales bacterium | reverse complement strand
TCCGCCAGCGCCACGAGGCTGCCCGTCACATGGTGCGCCTCGCGGAATGGCATCTTCAGCGTCCGGACGAGCCAGTCGGCAAGGTCGGTCGCGGTGGAGAAGCCAGCGGCTGCCGCCTTGCGCATGACGTCCGCATTGGGAACCATGTCCCGCACCATGCCGGTCGTCGCGGCAATCGCCAGCGACATGTTGTCGAACGCGTCGAAGGCGGGCTCCTTGTCCTCCTGCATGTCCTTGGAATAGGTCAGCGGCAGTCCTTTCATCACGGTCAGCAGCGAGATGAGCGCCCCGATGATGCGCCCGGGCTTGGCGCGCACCAGTTCCGCCGCATCCGGGTTCCGCTTCTGCGGCATGATGGAGGAGCCGGTGGTGAAGCTGTCGGACAGCGTCACGAAGCGGAACTGGCTCGTCGACCAGATCACGATCTCCTCCGCCAGCCGCGAGAGATGCATGGAACAGATGGCGCAGGCCGAGAGGGTCTCCAGCACGAAGTCGCGGTCGGCCACGGTGTCGAGCGAATTGCGCGTGGGGCGGTCGAAGCCCAGGGCGGCCGCCGTCATGTGCCGGTCGATCGGGAAGCTGGTTCCGGCGAGTGCGGCGGCTCCCAGCGGGTTCTCGTTCATGCGGCGTCTTGCATCGGCAAGGCGCGCGCGGTCGCGCGCCAGCATTTCCACATAGGCCAGCATGTGGTGGCCGAAGGTCACGGGCTGGGCCACCTGCAGGTGGGTGAAGCCGGGCATCACGGTTGCGGCATGCACCTCCGCCTTCTCGGCAAGCGCGCGTTGCAGCGCTGTCAGCTGGCCGTCGAGGTGGTCCACCGTGTCACGCACATAGAGCCGGAAGTCGAGCGCCACCTGGTCGTTGCGGGAGCGCGCGGTGTGCAGCCTCCCCGCCGCCGGGCCGATCAGGTCCTTGAGGCGTGATTCAACGTTAAGGTGAATGTCCTCAAGCGCTCGCGAGAAGGTGAACGTGCCCGCCTCGATCTCGGCTTGCACCTGGTCCAGCCCCTTCCTAATTTCGGCGGCATCGGACTTCGGGATGATGCCCTGTTTCGCCAGCATCGCGGCATGCGCCTTGGAGCCCGCGATGTCCTGGGCGAACAGGCGCTTGTCGAAGCCGATCGAGGCGTTGATCTCTTCCATGATCGCGTCCGGCCCCGACTGGAAACGCCCGCCCCACATCTTGTTGGTCATTGAAATTCCTTCATTGCCCCGGAAAAGCACCACGCATGAGCACTGAGAAGAAAAAGCATCCCGGGCCCCTGACGCAGATCGCGGCGGGCTTCGTCATTCTCGCAGCGATCACGGGCTATTACTTGTTCCAGGCCGATCCACGCAAGGCCGGACCTGCCGAAACAGCCGCGGAAGCCCCAGCTGAGGCAGCGCCTGCGGCGGCCTCCGGCGTCACCCGGGCCCTCGCCACCGGCACGCTGGCCGCCTTCCTGGTCCATCCCGAACCGAAGCCCCTGCCCGATATCGCCTTCGCCGATGGCGAGGGCAAGCCCTTGAAGCTCAGTGACTGGAAGGGCCGTGTGGTGCTGATCAATCTCTGGGCCACCTGGTGCGCCCCCTGCCGGAAGGAAATGCCAGACCTTGCGAAGCTGCAGGCGGAGCTGGGGTCCGACCAGTTCGAGGTCGTTGCGATCAGCGTCGACCGGAAGGGGGCCGAGGCCTCGTCCGCCTTCCTGAAGGAAACGGAAGCAGACGCCCTGAAGCTTTATGTGGAGCCCACCACCAAGATCGTCGGCGAGCTGCAGTCGGCAGGCCTTCCCGCCACCATCCTGGTGGACCGTCAGGGCCGCGAGCTGGGCAGGTTGCTGGGCCCTGCACATTGGGCAGCGCCGGAAGCCGTCGCCCTCATCAAGGCGGCGCTGTCCGCGCCCGACTGATCAGCGTGTCGGAACCGGCTTCTCGCCGCGATAATCGTAGAAGCCGCGGTTGGTCTTGCGGCCGAGCCAGCCGGCCTCGACATACTTCACGAGGAGCGGGCAGGGGCGGTATTTGGAGTCCGCCAGGCCATCATGCAGCACCTGCATCACCGAGAGGCAGGTGTCGAGGCCGATGAAATCGGCGAGCTCGAGCGGGCCCATCGGGTGGCGGGCGCCCAGCTTCATGGCCGTGTCGATCGCCTCGACGCCGCCCACGCCTTCATAGAGCGTGTAGATCGCCTCGGGGATCATCGGCAGCAGGATGCGGTTGACGATGTAGGCGTGGACGTCCTCCGAAACCGCGATCGGCTTCTTGAGGGAAGTGGCGAATTCCTTGGCGACCGAGAAAGTCTGCTCCTCGGTGGCGATGCCGCGGATCAGCTCGACG
>CAIYXE010000350.1 GCA_903930095.1 uncultured Hyphomicrobiales bacterium | reverse complement strand
TCGGTGTGTTTCAGGTGGAGAGCCGGGCGCAGATGAACATGCTGCCGCGCCTCAAGCCGCAGTGCTTCTATGATCTCGTGATCGAGGTGGCGATCGTGCGGCCCGGCCCCATCCAGGGCGATATGGTGCACCCCTACTTGCGGCGGCGCGACGGGCTGGAGCCGGAGGATTATCCCTCACCACATCCCGATTTCGGCTCGCCCGACGAATTGCGCCAGGTGCTTGGCCGCACCAAGGGCGTGCCGTTGTTCCAGGAACAGGCGATGAAGCTCGCCATGGTCGCCGCCGAATTCACGGCGGGGGAATTGAACGAGCTGCGCAAGGCCATGGCCACCTTCCGCCGCCGCGGCACCATCGGCAGGCTGGAGCAGAAGATGGTGAGCCGCATGGTGGAGCGTGGCTATGATGCGGGCTTTGCCGCGCGCTGCTTCAACCAGATCAAGGGATTCGGCGAATATGGCTTCCCCGAAAGCCACGCCGCGAGCTTCGCGCATCTGGTCTATGTCTCCTCCTGGCTCAAGTTTCACCATCCGGAGGTTTTCGCGGCGGCCCTCCTCAACTCCCAGCCCATGGGCTTCTACGCCCCCGCCCAGATCGTGCGCGACGCGCGCGAGCATGGGGTGGAGGTGCGCGCCGTTGATGTGAGTCATTCGCGCTGGGACTCCATTCTCGAAACCCCCTCACGCGGTGAACGCGCCGCGATCCGCTTAGGGCTGCGCGAGGTCGATGGGTTGAAGGCCGAGGATGCCGCCCTGCTGCTGCAATACCGCGCGCAGAAAAAGCCCATCTCGATTGCCAGTCTCCATGCCTTCGGCGTTCCCGTCGCGGGCCTCGAGAAGCTCGCCGCCGCCGATTGCTTCCGCTCACTTGGGTTGGACCGGCGCGCGGCACTCTGGGAGGTGAAGGCGCTCACCAAGGCCAAGGCCCTGCCGCTCTTCGCCTTCGCCGACACGCGCGAGCAGGGAGAGGAGGGGCATGTGCCATTGCCCGAAATGGCGCTGTCCGAACATGTGGTGAATGACTACCAGACGCTCAAGCTGTCACTGAAGGCGCATCCCATGCAGTTCCTCCGGCGGCTCTGCATCGAGCGCAAGGTGACGGATAATCAGAAGCTCAAGAACCTGCGCAATGGTGCCCTCGTCACCGTGGCGGGCGTCGTACTGGTGCGCCAGCGCCCGGGCTCCGCCAAGGGTGTCGTGTTCCTCACCCTCGAGGATGAGTTCGCCGTCTGTAATGCCGTGATCTGGCCGCAGGTGCTGGAAACCCACCGCGCGGTGGTGATGGGGGCGCGGCTCATGCTCATCAAGGGCCGGGTGCAGAAGACGGGCGAGATCATCCACGTGGTGGCGAGCAGCATCGAGGACCAGTCCTCATGGCTGGCCTTGCTCACCGAGGATGGCAGCCTGCTGAAGAACCCGCTGGCAAGGGCGGATGAGGTGGCAAGGCCGGGGCCGGACCCTTACCAGCAGCAGCCCGCGGCGCGGCATCCACGGCAGGTGCGGGTCATTCCGAAAAGCCGGGATTTTCATTGAACTTCCCTTCTCCAGTCCCGAAGGGATGGGAGAAAGTCCCCGAAGGGGGGATGAGGGCACCTTCTCCAATCGCGTCGCGACGGGAGAAGGGCACAGTGTCACGCGCCCCGCCCCGCATGGACCGCCTCAGTTCATCGACCAGATGGCGAAGTTGAGCACGGCTGCAAAGCTCACCCAGGCGAGATAAGGCACGAAGAGCCAGCCCGCCGTGCTCTGCCGCCCGAAGAAGGCCAGCATGGTAAGGAGCACGGAGCCCCACAGGAACACGACCTCGACGAGCGCCATGCCCGGCGAGCGTGCGCCGAAGAACAGCAGCGACCAGAGCAGGTTCAGCACCAGCTGCACGCCGAACAGCACCATGGCCGGCCGAACCCTGTCGCCTGTCTTCCAGACGAGCCAGGCTGCCACCGCCATCATGACGTAGAGCATCGACCACACTGGGCCGAACACCCAGTCGGGCGGCGTCCACCAGGGCTTGGCGATCAACCGGTACCAGCTGTCGATCGAGGGCTGCGTGGCGAAGCCGCCGATCGCGCCCGTGGTGAGGCACAGAAGGATCAGCCCGGCAAGCACGAGCCAGGAATTGCGGCGAAGGGCGGGTGCGGCTGTTGTCATCAGGGTTCACATCATCGCGTTGGTGGAGCCCAACGAGCCGAGGAACAGGATCGTTCCGAGAAAGGCAATGGCGCCGCCACCCGCGAAGCGCAGGCCGATGCCGAACCAGTCGAGCAGGCGTGAATTGCCGCGCATCATCATGGCCGCGAGCTTCTTGGCGTAGACCGCAATGGCGGCGATGACCGAGACCGTGATGAAGGTGCCCACCGCCATGGCGAAGGTGGCGGCCACACCCGCCCAGTAGAGCCCCAGCCCATTGGCAAAGACCAGCACCAGCAGCGCCCCCGTGCAGGGCCGGATGCCGACCGCGAAAGCGAGCGAGAAGGCCTTGGCGAAGGACCAGTCGCCCTTCACGTCGCTTGCGGCGGGAAGATGGGCATGGCCGCAGCCGCAGTCAGGCCCGTGCACATGGCTTTGCGAGGGGCTGGACGCCTTCATCGGCTCGAAACTGCCGAAATCATGCAGCGCGATGGCCTGCCGGGTGGTTGTCGCGCCAGCCAGGGCCGGGGCAGGGGTGCCAGGCGCCTTTGCCGGGCGAAGCATCAGGAGGGCCGTCCAGATCAGATAGCCGCCGAGCAGGGCGATCAGCCCGTAGCTGGCCGATTCCAGAACGCCCGCCACATTGCGCGCCGTTGAGCCCACGCTTGCCACCACCAGGAAAAGGACACTCACCACGAGGATGGCGGTGAGCGCCTGGATGACGGCGCTCATGAAGGAGATGAGCACGCCGCGCTTCAGCTCGTTCTCGGTGGCGAGCAGCCAGGCGGA
>CAIYXE010000349.1 GCA_903930095.1 uncultured Hyphomicrobiales bacterium | reverse complement strand
TCTTCCCTGGGCGATGCCACATCGCTGATGGGCGGCACCCTCGTCATGACCCCGCTATCCGCGGCCGACGGCAAGGCCTATGCCGTGGCTCAAGGCGCCATCTCGGTCACGGGCGTTGCTGCGGCGGGCCAGGCTGAGTCGCTCACCGAAGGAACGCCAACGGGTGGCCGGATCCCTGGTGGTGCACTGGTCGAGCGTGAACTCACAGCTGACTTCAACAACGTCACCGAGCTCTCGCTCAAGATCAAAAACCCCGATTTCGGCACGGCAGCAAGGATCGCCGACGCGATCAACGACTACGCCAGTGACGCCTTCGGAAAGTCTATTGCGGAGGCGGAAGATCTCCGGACAGTGTCGATCAACCGCCCGGCGCGGCTCTCCGCATCGCGGCTCATGGCTGACATCGGAGGACTCATTGTCGAGGCGGACACGCCAGCGCGTGTCATTATTGACGAAAAGACGGGCACTATCGTCATTGGCAATAATGTCAGAGTGTCTCCCGTAGCAGTCGCTCATGGCAACATCACGATCAGGGTGACCGAGCTGCCGGAAGTCGTACAGCCCGAGCCGTTCTCCGAGGGAGAGACCGCGATCGAACCCTCGACCAATGTCTCAGCTGAACAGGAAGACTCCAAAGTTGCGATGCTTGAGGGCCCAAGCCTCGAGCGGCTTGTTCACGGCTTGAACCGCATCGGCCTAAAGCCGGCTGGAATCATCGCTATCCTTCAAGCAATCAAGAGCTCGGGCGCTCTTCAAGCGGAGCTTGTGATTCAGTGATCACCAGGCTCGTTCCGCCCCGAAGCGCCTTGCCGCACTCACTATGCATTGCGGCTCTCCTTATGCTGGCGGGTACCGCAGACGCTTCGGCAAATGAAACGGACATCAGGCAAGTGATCGAAGAGTACTGCGTCGCGATCTCGGATGCCGCCGCAGAGCGGCGCATGGCGATCCAAAGCGCAATACTCAAGGAACTCGAAGCCAGGGTGGAGGACAAGATCGCTCGCCTCGATCAGCAGAAGAGTGAACTTGAAACGTTGCTGAAGCGCCGGGAAGACCTTCGCGGGCTAGCCCGGCAGGAGCTGGTGGATATCTATGCAGGCATGGAACCGGAAGTCGCGTCCATCCAACTCGAAAAGCTTGACGTGCGGCTCGCCTCCTCTGTGCTTCGGCAGCTCAAACCGAGGCAAGCCAGCGCCATACTGAACGAAATGAACCCCGACTTCGCCGCCCGGATGGCCAAGACGATCGCAAGCGCATCCCGAAGCGGAAAAGAGGACCCATGACACCTCGCCGCCTCATATCCTGCACTGGCCTCCTGTCGCTCTTCATCCTGCTTCAGGGCTGCGCACCTGATCTGGAAAACTTTGGCAGCTCGCCGGAGCTTTCCCCTGTCGGCTCAGGCATCGGAAACTCGGCAGCCGAGTCGTCGATCTCCGAGGTGGAGGATCTAACAGAACCTGCACAGGGTTGGATCGGTGGCAATGCCGACTTCTTCCGCGATGCACGCGCCAGCCGCAAGGGTGATCTCATCACGGTGGAGATAGAGATAAATGACCGC
>CAIYXE010000348.1 GCA_903930095.1 uncultured Hyphomicrobiales bacterium | reverse complement strand
GAACCGAAATGGGGGACTGCATATGAAGCTTCTGCGCTACGGGGCCGCCGGCAAGGAAAAGCCGGGCATGCTCGACAAGGACGGCAAGATCCGTGACCTCTCCGCCGTGGTCGACGACATCTCGGGCGAGGCGATCGGCCCCAAGGGCCTGGCGCGGCTGAAGAAGATCAAGCCGGAATCTCTGCCCCTCGTGCGCGGCAAGCCCCGCATTGGCGCCTGCATCGCCAACCCCCAGAAGTTCATCGCCATCGGCCTCAACTATTCCGACCACGCGGCTGAATCGGGGCTTCAGGTGCCGAAGGAGCCGGTGGTGTTCACCAAGCAGGTGAGCTGCCTGTCTGGTCCTTATGACGATGTGACGATTCCGCCCAAGTCCAAGAAGTCGGACTGGGAAGTGGAGCTTGGCATCATCATCGGGTCCAGGACCAAGAACATCAAGAAGAAGGACGCGATGGCCCATATCGCGGGCTATTGCACCATCAACGACCTGTCCGAGCGCGAATTCCAGGCGGAACGCTCCGGCCAGTGGACCAAGGGCAAGTCCTACGACACCTTCGGCCCCGTGGGCCCGTGGCTGGTGACGGCGGATGAGGTGAAGGACCCGCAGAAGCTGCACATGTGGCTCGAGGTCAATGGCAAGCGCGTGCAGGATGGCTCGACATCCACCATGGTGTTCGGCGTGGCGCATATCGTGGCCTATCTCTCCGAGTTCTTTACCCTGATGCCGGGCGACATCATCACCACCGGCACGCCGCCGGGTGTTGGCATGGGCATGAAGCCGCCGCGCTACCTGAAGCCGGGCGACACCATGCGGCTGGGCATCGACGGGCTGGGCGAGCAGTTCCAGACGGTGCGGCGGGATAAGTAACGCCACAGCTTCCCCTTCTCCCGTTGCGCAGCAATGGGAGAAGGTCCCCGAAGGGGGGATGAGGGCCTCTGTCCGCGAGTCCATCACGTCGAAAGAGGCCCTCATCCGGCCTGTCGGCCACCTTCTCCCATTGCGTGCCGCAACGGGAGAAGGGAACGGTGCCTCAGAACATCGCCTCGTCCAGTTCCATCACCGAGGCTCTGCCCGCAATGATCTTCGCATGGAGCGAGGCGGTGTCCGGCAGAATGCGCTGCATGAAGAAGCGCGCGGTGGCCAGCTTGGCGCTGTGGAAATCATCGTTGCCCTGGCGGGCAGCCACCTCCGCCGCGCGCGCCCAGAGATAGGCAAGGGACGTGAGTGCGAAGAGGCGCATATAGTCGGCGGCCGCAGCACCCATCTCCTCCGGATGTGCTGCCGCGCGGTCGCGGATGACATGCGTGGCATCTTCCAGAAGGTCATGCGCGGCAGCAAGCGGCGCGATGAACTCCGCAAGATGGTCGTCTGCCTCGCGGGATTCCACATAGGCCGTCACCGGAGCTGAGAAACTCTCGAACAGGTTCAGATGCAGGATCTTGCGGCCAAGCAGATCCATCGACTGGATGCCGTTGGTTCCCTCATAGATCTGGGTGATGCGCACATCGCGCACATATTGCTCCTGGCCATTGGCGCGGATGAAGCCATGGCCGCCCAGCACCTGGATGCCGAGATTGGCGACGTCCGACCCGCAATCGGTGAGGAAGGCCTTCACCACAGGCGTCATCAGCGCCACCACATCATCGGCGCGCTTGCGGACAACTGCATCGGGGTGGCGTTCGGAGACATCCAGCGCCTGGGCCGTCCACAGCGCCAGCAAGCGGCAGCCTTCGGTGAGGGCGCGCTGCGTCAGCAGCATGCGGCGCACGTCCGGGTGGACGATGATCGGATCTGCCGGCGTTTCCGCATCGCGCGGGCCCGAGGGTGCGCGGCCCTGGGTGCGTTGACGCGCATAGGCCACGGCATTCTGGTAGGAGGCCTCGGCGATGGCGAGGCCGTGGATGCCAACCGCGATGCGCTCGGTATTCATCATCGCGAACATGGCCTTCAGGCCCTGGTGCGGTTCGCCCACCAGCCAGCCCGCCGCGCCATCGAGGTTCATGACGCAGGTCGGGCAGCCGTGGATGCCCATCTTGTGCTCCACAGCGCCGCAGGAGATGCCGTTGCGCGCGCCAAGGGAACCATCCTCGTTCACAAGCACCTTCGGCACCAGGAACAGGCTGATGCCTTTCGAACCCTTGGGCGCATCGGGAAGGCGCGCCAGCACGAAATAGATGATGTTGGGGGTGAGGTCATGCTCACCCGCCGAGATGAAGATCTTGGTGCCGGTGAGCGCGAAGGAGCCATCAGGCTGCGCCACGGCCTGGGTCTTGAGAAGCCCGAGGTCGGTGCCGCAATGGGCTTCGGTGAGGCACATGGAGCCCGACCATTCGCCGCTGGCGAGTTTCGGGCCATGGAGCGCCTTCTGCGCGTCACTGCCGTGATCATTCAAAAGGACATAGGCGCCGCGCGTCAGGCCGGGGAACAGGCCGAAGGAAAGGCAAGCCCCGTTCAGCATCTCCTCGAACAGGAAGTTCACCATGTGCGGCATGCCCTGCCCGCCATGCGCGGGCGCGGCGGTGAGTGCGGGCCAGCCGCCCTCCACGAGCCGGGCATAGGCTTGCCTGAAGCCTTGCGGCGTCGTCACCCGGCCCTGGTCGAAATGAACGCCTTCCTCGTCCGCGCTGCGGTTCAGCGGATAAACCACGTCGGAGCAGAAGCGGGCGGATTGCGCGAGCACGGCCTCCACCACGTCTCGCGAGAGGCCTTCGAAGCCGGGCAGCTTCGTGTGGCCTTCGAAGTCGAGAAGCGCGTAGAGGCAGAAGAGGTGATCGCGGAGCGGGGCTTGGAACTGCGGCATGGCCGGAAGTTCAGCACTCCACGACGTTGACCGCAAGGCCGCCGGTGGACGTCTCCTTGTAGCGCTCGCTCATGTCGAGGCCCGTCTGGCGCATGGTTTCCACACAGGTGTCGAGCGGCACGAAATGCGTGCCATCGCCCCGGAGCGCCAGCGAGGCCGCCGTCACCGCCTTCACCGCGCCAAACGCATTGCGTTCGATGCAGGGCACCTGCACGAGGCCGCCCACCGGATCGCACGTCATGCCAAGGTGATGCTCGAGTGCGATTTCGGCGGCATTCTCCACCTGCTCGTTGGTGCCGCCAAGTGCCGCGCACAGCCCCGCGGCAGCCATGGCGGAGGCGGAGCCCACCTCGCCCTGGCAGCCGACCTCGGCACCCGAGATCGAGGCATTGTGCTTGATGAGACCGCCGATCGCCGCGGCAGCGAGCAGGAAGGTGCGGATGCCGTTCTGGTCGGCCCCCAGGCAATGGTCGAGATAGTAGCGGACGGTTGCAGGGATAACGCCGGCCGCGCCATTGGTGGGTGC
This sequence comes from uncultured Hyphomicrobiales bacterium, assembly GCA_903930095.1. Lineage (GTDB taxonomy): Bacteria > Pseudomonadota > Alphaproteobacteria > Rhizobiales > Aestuariivirgaceae > Aestuariivirga. Next base: position 6,068 of record CAIYXE010000348.1, on the reverse strand, counting down.
GGTCACGACCTTGCCGCCTGCGGCATTCTCCTCGTTCACCGCCATGGCATAGACGGAAAGCCAGTCCATCAGCTGGTGCGGCTGGATGGCGTTGTTGCCCTGCTCGGCCGTCAGCTTGGCATGGATTTCGGCGGCGCGGCGCTTCACCTTGAGGCCGCCGGGCAGCGTGCCGGTCATCACCAGGCCGCGGTTCATGCAATCGCGCATCGCGGCCCAGACACGATCGAGATTGGCGTCGAGCTCCTCCGCGCCTTGCGTGATACGTTCATTGGCGCGTTTCATCTCCGCCACGGTAAGGCCGGAGCGGCGTCCCATCTCCAGCATTTCGGCGGCGGTGCTGAAGGGATAGGGGACGTCCACCGGCGGCTTCTCCGCCTTGCCCGCCGTGACGGAGGCCGTGCGCTCCGCCTCCGTCTGCACGAAGCCGCCGCCGATCGAGAAATAGGTTTCCGAGAGCAGCGTGTTGTTGCCCTCATCGAGGATGCGGAACACCATGCCATTGGCATGGCCCTTCAGCGCCGGGCCGAAGTCGAAGATGACGTCGCGCGCCGGGTTGAAGGCGATGGCATGGGCGCCGGCAATCGTCACGCTGCCGCGTTCGGCCATCTGGCGCAGCACCTCGTCCACCCGGTCCGGATCCATGGTCTGGGGCTTCTCGCCCGCAAGCCCCAGAATCACCGCCCGGTCGGTGCCGTGGCCCTTGCCGGTGAAGGCGAGCGAGCCATGCAGCGTGACGGTGAGGCGCCCGGCGGGCGGGAGCGATGCCGCGGCCGCCGTGTCGAGAAAGCGCCGCGCGGCCACCATCGGCCCCACCGTATGGGAGCTCGACGGCCCGATGCCGATCTTGAACATGTCGAAGACGGAGAGAAACATGGGAACCTTTCCAAGCATGGCTGGTAGCCCGCTGCATAGCCCAGTCAGCCGCTTTTTGCGCCGGAAACGTCAGCCGTGCCAGCAGGCAGGCGCATGACGCTTTTGCAGTTCCGGCGGGTGGCAATCATGCTGTAAAGCCAGAACGCGGCGGCGTCCTGCCAGCCGGGGAGGGATGACCGCAACGATGCTTGCCGTGCTGTTCGGCGTTTTCGCCGCCCTGTGCTGGTCGGTTCACGACCTGATCGCCCGGTCGCTGGCGGCCCGCATCGGGGCTTTCCGCATGGCGGCCCTGGTCATGGTGTCGGGCGGCATCCTGCTGTCGTTCTACGTCGTCTATCTCGGCACGATCTGGAATGCCACGGGCGAGCAGCTGATGTCCGGCTTCGTGCTGGGCCTTGCCTATGGCTTTGGCGTGGGCGGGCTGTTCAAGGCCTTCAGCCTTGGGCCCGTGTCCCTCGTCGGGCCGATCACCGCGGGCTATCCGGTGCTGGCGGTGCTGTGGGGCGTCGTCAATGGTCTCGATCCGACACCACTCCAATGGGGCTGTGTCGCAGCGACACTCATCGGTGCTGTCATCGTGGCGCGTTCCGGCACCGAGGATGGCGGCATCAATGCGGTCGAACCCGGCAAGATGCCGACGCTGCTGCTGTTCGCCGCCATGGCGGTGCTGGGCTATTCCTCGTCCATCGTGCTGGGGCAGCATGCCGCGGTGACGGTGGGCGAAAGCGAGGCCACCTGGCTGTCACGTGCGACGGCGCTCGTCACCATCCTTCCCTTCATGATCAGCGAGGGCAAGCATGCGCCGCTCACCCGTGCGCACTGGAAAGGCATCTTCATCATGGGCGGGCTGGACGTGCTGGGGGTGATCGCCGTCAATGCCTCCGGCCACCTTCCCGGCAAGGAATTCGCCGGCGTCGGCATCTCGGCCTATGGGGCGATGTCGGTGATCCTCGCCATGATCTTCCTCAAGGAGAAGGTCTCGCCCGGCCAATGGTTCGGGCTGGCGCTGATCGTCGGTGCCGTTGCCACCATGTCGATCAGCCAGGCGTGAGCAGAAGGGCTCTCACCCAGATATGTCTTGTTTGCGTCATTTCGGGTGAATAATTCTAAAGGCTTCAGCATTGCGCCCGTCCCGGCGCGGCGCACACAGCGATGGACCAGAAGAAACTGACATGAACACCCCCGCCCCGCGCGCTTCCGACCCTGAGACGATCCGTGCCGAAATCCTCGCGAAACTCACCTACGCGATCGGCAAGGACCCCGCAGTGGCCAAGCGCCACGACTGGCTCAACGCCACGGTGCTGGCGCTGCGTGACCGCATCATCGACCGTTGGATGGAATCAACCAGGGCCGCCTACCAGGCCAAGGCCAAGCGCGTCTATTACCTCTCGCTCGAGTTCCTGATCGGCAGGCTGCTGCGCGACGCGCTGAACAACCTTGAGCTCAACGGCGCCTTCACCAAGGCGCTGCAGGACCTCAACGTCGACATCGACCTCGTCGAAGCCCTCGAACCGGATGCCGCACTGGGCAATGGCGGGCTGGGGCGGCTGGCGGCCTGTTTCATGGAGAGCATGGCAAGCCTCGGCATTCCCGCCTATGGCTATGGCATCCGCTACAACCACGGCCTGTTCCGCCAGAAGATCAAGGACGGCTGGCAGGTGGAGCTGCCGGAGAACTGGCTCGAACATGGCAATCCCTGGGAATTCGGGCGGCGCGAGGCGGCCTATGAGATCGGCTTCGGCGGCCAGGTGGTGTCGGGCATCGAGACCGGCAACCGCCAGCAGCGGAAGTGGAAGCCCGCGGAAAAGCTCGTAGCCTCCGCCTGTGACACGCCGGTCGTCGGCTGGCGCGGCAAGCGGGTCAACACCCTCAGGCTGTGGACGGCCCGCGCCATGGACCCGATCCGCCTCGACGCCTTTAACAGCGGCGACTATGCCGCAGCGCTCGCCGAGAGCAACAAGGCGGAGATCATCACCCGCGTGCTCTATCCCGCCGACTCGACCGCCGCCGGGCAGGAGCTGAGGCTCCGGCAGGAGTATTTCTTCACCTCCGCCTCCCTGCAGGACATCATCCGCCGCCACATGCAGCAACATGGCGAGGTGCATTCGCTGGCAGAGAAGGTGGCGATCCAGCTCAACGACACGCACCCGGCAATCGCCGTGGCGGAGCTTATGCGCATTCTCGTCGACAACCACGGCTTCGACTGGGACGAAGCCTGGGAGATCACAAGGGGCGCGATCGGCTATACCAACCACACGCTGCTGCCGGAGGCGCTGGAAAGCTGGCCCGTCCACCTGTTCGAGCATGTGCTGCCGCGCCACATGCAGATCATCTACCAGATCAACGCGCGCCTCATCGCCGATGCGCAGAAGCGGCCGGACTGCACGGCCGAGTTCCTCGCCTCCGTCTCGCTCATCGATGAGCACAACGGACGGCGCGTGCGCATGGGCCAGCTCGCCTTTGCCGGCTCGCACTCGATCAACGGCGTCTCGGCACTCCACACCTCGCTGATGAAGCAGAGCGTATTCCGCGATCTCAACACGCTCTACCCCGGCCGCATCAACAACAAGACCAATGGCATCACGCCGCGGCGCTGGCTGCTGGGCGCCAACCCGCAGCTCGCCGCCCTTCTGGATGAGAGCATCGGTCAATCAGTGCTCGACGATGCCGGACGGCTTGCCGAGGCCAAGCGCTTCGCCACGGATGCGGGTTTCCGCCAGCGCTTCTCCGCCATCAAGCGGCACAACAAGGAAGAGCTTGCCAACCTCATCGCCGCGCGCATGGGGATCAGGGTCGATCCCGCCGCCATGTTCGACGTCCAGGTGAAGCGCATCCACGAATACAAGCGCCAGTTGATGAACATCCTGGAGACGATCGCCCTCTACAACGCCATGCGCGCCCACCCGGACAAGCCCTGGGTGCCCCGCGTCAAGATCTTCGCCGGCAAGGCGGCGCCCAGCTATGCGCAGGCCAAGCTTATCATCAAGCTCATCAACGATGTGGCGCAGGTTGTGAACAATGATCCCGCCATCCGCGGGCTGCTGAAGGTGGTGTTCATTCCCAACTACAATGTCAGCCTGGCGGAGGTGATCGTGCCCGCCGCCGACCTCTCCGAGCAGATCTCGACGGCAGGCATGGAAGCCTCCGGCACCGGCAACATGAAGTTCGCGCTGAACGGGGCGCTCACCATCGGCACGCTGGACGGCGCCAATATCGAGATCATGGAGCATGTGGGCCGCGACAACATCGTGATCTTCGGGCTTACCGCCGATGACGTTGAGCGGAAGCGGCGGACAGGCCATGACGCCCGCGCCGCGATCGAGGCCTCGCCCCACTTGCGCGATGTGCTGGCCCAGCTGGCCTCGGGCGTGTTCTCGCCCGACGATGCGGGCCGCTACAGGCCGATCATCGACTCTCTCTACAATGGTGACTGGTTCATGGTGGCGGCCGATTTCGAGGCCTTTGCCGCGGCCCAGCGCCAGGTGGCGGAGATCTGGCGGCAGACGGAAGACTGGACGCACAAGACAATCCTCAATACGGTGAGCATGGGCTGGTTCTCTTCCGACCGCACCATCCGCGAATATGCCCGGGAGATCTGGAACGTTCCTGTTGCCGGTACAAATTAACGGAGACGTGCCGCATGATTCCCCCTCCCCCCTGTGGGGAGGGGTAGGGGTGGGGGTCGTGCCACGAGGTTGGTTGATGAATTCAACGCTCCGGCGTCACCCCCACCCCTGCCCCTCCCCACAAGGGGGAGGGGAACTCTGATGGAGCACTGATCGCGAGATGGCCGATCCCGACTGGAAGACGAACGCCGCCGAGATCGAGGCCATCGTCTCGGGCCACCACGGCGATCCCTTCGCGGTGCTGGGCCTTCATCACACCGGCACCCTCTGGGTGGCGCGCGCCTTCGTGCCGGGTGCGGCGGAACTGGAGGTCTTGGCAGAGGACGGCGGCAAGCTGACCCTGCTGGACCTCCGCCACGGCGCAGGCTTCTTCGAGGGTCCCGTTCCGGTGAAGGACCGGCAACCGCTCGTCTACCGCGCCCGCAATGCCTCAGGCGAATGGACGGTGGAGGATGCCTATCTGCTGGGCCCCGTGCTGGGGCCGCTCGACGACTACTATATCGGTGAGGGCAACCATCTTCGCCTGCATGACAGGCTGGGCGCCCACCCGATGCGCCATGAAGGCCACGCGGGCGTGCATTTCGCCGTGTGGGCCCCCAATGCCTCCCGGGTGTCCGTGGTGGGCGACTTCAACAGCTGGGACGGCCGCCGCCATGTGATGCGGAAACGCCGCGACACGGGCGTGTGGGAAATCTTCGTTCCCGGCGCTGCGGAGGGCCAGTGCTACAAATACGAGCTGCTGGACGCCGCCGGAAAGCGCCTGCCGCTGAAGAGCGATCCCCTGGGCTTTGCCGCCGAGATGCGGCCGAAGACAGCCTCCAAGGTGGCCCGCACGGATGATTTCGCCTGGACCGATGACGCCTATCTGGCAGACCGGAAACGCCGCGATGCGCGCCGCGAGCCGATGGCCATCTATGAGGTGCACCTCGGCTCCTGGCGGCGGCGTGATGACGGCGGTTTCCTGAGCTATGGCGAACTGGCGGACACGCTGATCCCCTATGTGGCGGAGATGGGTTTCACCCATGTCGAGCTGCTGCCCGTCAGCGAGCACCCCTTCGACCCGTCCTGGGGCTACCAGCCCACGGGTCTCTTCGCGCCAACCTCACGCTTCGGCGACCCCCGGGGCTTCGCGCAGTTCATCGACCGCGCGCACCAGGCGGGGATTGGGGTCATCCTCGACTGGGTTCCCGCCCATTTTCCGACCGACGAGCATGGCCTGGCGTTGTTTGACGGCACCGCACTTTATGAGCATGCAGACCCCCGCCAGGGCTATCATCCGGACTGGAACACCGCGATCTACAATTTCGGCAGGCGCGAAGTGGCGGGCTTCCTCCTCAACAACGCCCTGTTCTGGCTGGAGCGCTACCATGTGGACGGATTGCGCGTCGATGCAGTGGCCTCGATGCTCTATCTCGACTATTCGCGCAAGGAGGGCGAGTGGATCCCCAATGCGCATGGCGGCCGCGAGAACCTCGAGGCGATCGGCTTCCTCCAGCGGGTGAACCACGAGGCCTATGGCCAGAACCCGGGCATCGTCACGATCGCCGAGGAATCCACCGCCTTTCCCGG